>JANOLA010000118.1:0-4719 GCA_031419535.1 Burkholderiales bacterium
ACCGGCAAAGCAGCGAAGCCGGTTTGTTTCAGGCGCTTGTCGAGGAAGTGGGCACGCTGCTCGGCGCGCGGCGCGTGCTGTTGGTGATGCAGGTGCCGCAGGTGCCGCAAGCCGGCCCGGCCGCGCAACAAGTCGTCGGCGCAAGGCTGCCCAAAGGCGAGCAAGCCGGCGCCTTGCTGCAGGCTGTCGCGCCGTGGCTGCTGGAAGCGCACGACACGCGAACCAGCCGCCTGCGCCACGGCCCCGAGGGAGCCGAGGCCATGCATCAGCGCAGTTGCCTGGTCGCGCCACTGCTGGCGCCACAAGGGCTGCTCGGCTGCGTCTATGCCGATATCGAGGGCCCGCAGGGGCGGTTTGAAGACGCCGATCGGTTGCTGCTGGGCATGCTGGCGTCGCAGGCGGCCACTGCCTTGGCCCACCTGCGCAGCGACGCGGCGCTGAACGCGCGCCTGTTCAACGAGACGCAAGAGGCGCTCGAGCAGCAAACCGCCACCGCCGGCGTGCTGCGCGTCATCAGCAGCTCGCCCACCGATACCGAACCGGTGTTCAAGGCGATCAGCGAATCGGCGCTCGCATTGTTCGGTGGCATGAACGTCGCCGTGGGCCTGGTCCAGAGCGACGGGCGCCTGGACGTCGCGTCCATTTCGGGAGAGTTGCTGTCAGCCAAAGGCGAGAGCGTGCGCGACCTGTTCCCGGTGCCGCTCGACCGCAGCACCGTGATGGGCCAGGCCATCGTCGACCGCGCGGTACGCACGATGGAAGACCTGCTCGCACCCAGCGCACCGCCGCGGGCGCGTACGCTGGCCGAGACCTTCGGCTACCGCTCCATCATGGCCGCGCCGATGCTGCGCGAGGGCGAGCCGATCGGCGCCATCGGCGTGATGCGTGCCACTGCGGGCGCCTTCACGCCCAAGCAGGTGAGCCTGCTCCAGACCTTCGCCGACCAGGCCGTGATCGCGCTCCAGAACGTGCGGCTGTTCAATGAGACCAAGCAGGCGCTGGAGCGTCAAACGGCCACCTCGGAGGTGCTGCGCGTCATCAGCGGCGCCGTGACCGATGCGCAACCGGTGTTCGATGTGATCGCCGAACGCTCGGCGCGCTTGACCCATGCCGAGTACGGTCACGTGTTCCGGCTCGAGGGCAAGACGATCCATCTGGCCAGTGCGTTCGGCGTCAATCCGGCAGGCTTGGAGGCGTCGCGCGCGGCGTTCCCCATGCCGCTGAATCGGCGCTCGCTCACTGGCCGCGCGATCGTTGACGGCGTGGTCGTCAACGTCGCCGACGTGTTGGACGAAACCGAGGTGAGCCCGCAGTTAAAACAAGTCGCGACGCTCATAGGATTCCGCAGCGCTCTCAGCGTGCCGATACGCCATGCCAACCGGATCATCGGTGCCATCACCGTGCAGCGCGCCAGGGTGGGTGTGTTTGCACCCAAGGAAGAGCAGTTGCTCGCGACCTTCGCCGACCAGGCCGTGATCGCCATCGAGAACGCGCGCCTGTTCAACGAGACGCAAGAAGCGCTGGAGCGCCAGACCGCCACCGCCAATGTGCTGAAGGCGATCAGCCGCTCGACCTTCGATTTGCCCTCGGTGCTCGACACCCTCATCGGCACCGCCACGCGCCTGTGCCGTGGCTGGTTTGGCGTGATGTTCACGATCGACGGTGATGTGTTCCGCCCGGTGGCGAGATGCGGTGGTACGCCTGCGGTGTTCGAACACATGGTGGAGCACCCGCTGTCGGTGCGCGACCAGGATTCGGTGACGTCGCGCGCTGTTGCTGCCGGGCACGCCGTGCAGGTCGAAGATGCGTCGGACCCGCGCAACTACGGGCGCGCAGACGTTCAGAAGGTCGGCGGTTTCCGCACCATCATGGCGGTTCCCATTCTGCGCGACGGCGTCGCCCTGGGCGTGTTGACGCTCGCCCGAGCCGAGGTGATGCCCTACAGCGAAAAGGAAATCGAACTCGTCACCTCGTTCGCCGACCAGGCGGCGATCGCGATGGAGAACGTGCGGCTGTTCAACGAGACCAAGGAGGCGCTGGAGCAACAGCGCGCGGCGAGCGAAGTCCTGCGCGTCATCAGCGGCTCGATGGCGGACACGCGGCCGGTGTTCGACGCCATTGTTGACGCCTGCGAGAGGCTGTTCGAGGGTCATGACATCGGCATCAATTTGCTCGACGGGCGCGGCGGCCTGTACCTGGCGGCTGCGCGCTACCCGAGTGAAAGGCGCGAGGACGTGCAGGCACTGGCACGCCACTTCGAGCAGGCGCCCACGCGCACCGAGGGCACACGGCTCAAGCTGCGCGGCCATGTGCTCGATTTCACCGATATTGAAAACCTGTCTGATGTGCCCGACGAAGTGCGGGCCGCGTGCCGTGTCGGTCACGCCAGGGCCATCGCGTTCGCACCCATGGTGTCGGCAGGCAAGGGCATCGGCGCGATCTGGGTTGCCCGCGCCACCCCGGGCGCGCTGACGGACAAGAACAAGGCGTTGCTCAAGACCTTCGCCGATCAGGCCGTGATCGCGATCCAGAATGCGCGGCTATTCAATGAGACGAAAGAGGCGCTCGAACAACAGACCGCGACGGCCGAGATTCTGCGCGTGATCAGCAACTCGCCCACCGAAGCCACGCCCGTGTTCGACGCCATCGCCGAGCGCGCGCGCCTGCTGTGCGACGCCGAGGTCGGCGCCACGACGCGGTTCGACGGCGAGCAGCTGCACTTGGTGGGCTACCACGGCACATCGCCGCAGGCCGAGGACGTGATGCGGGCCTCGTTCCCGCGCAAGCCCGACGCGGGATCGATCAACGGCCGCTGCGTCCTGGCGCGTGCACCGGTGCAGATCGCCGACGTCGAGCAGGAGCCCGGCTACCAGTTGCAACTCGCCGCGAAGGCGGCCGCCTACCGCAGCCTGCTGGCCGTGCCCATCATGCAGGCGGGGCAGCTCATCGGCGTGCTCGGCGTTGCGCGCAAGGCGCCCGGGGTGTTCTCCGACAAGGTGATTTCGCTGCTCCAGACCTTCGCCGATCAGGCGGTCATCGCGATCCAGAACGCGCGCCTGTTCAACGAGACGAAAGAAGCGCTCGAGCGCCAGACCGGCACGGCCGACATTCTGAAGGTGATCGCGAGCTCGCCGCAAGACGTGCAGCCCGTGTTCGACGCGATCGCGGCGAGTTCCAAGCGCCTGATCGACGGCTTTTCGACGACGGTGTTTCGCATTGTCGATGGCGTGATGAGCCTGGTGGCGTTCACGCCGACGAATCAAGCCGCGGATGACGCCTTGCGCGCCACGTTCCCGCGGCCGATCGCCGACTTCCCGCCATTCGCGATGGTGAGCGAAGGCGAGATGGCGCAGGTCGTCGACACCGAGAGCGAGGCCGGCGTGCCGACGATGCTGCGCGACCTGGCGCGCCTGCGCGGCTACCGCGCCATGCTGTTCACGCCGCTGCTGCGCGAGCGCGCGGTGATCGGCATGATCAGCGTCACACGCAAGGAGCCGGGGCCGTTCACCGAGCACCACGTGCAACTGCTCAAGACCTTCGCCGACCAGGCCGTGATCGCGATCGAGAACGTGCGGCTGTTCAATGAGACGAAGGAGGCGCTGGAGCAGCAGAAGGCCTCTGCCGAAGTGCTCAGCGTGATCAGCAACTCGGTGTCCGACGCCGCTCCGGTGTTCGAGTCCATCGTGCAGAGCTGCCAACGCTTGTTCGGGGGCAACCAGGCCGTCATCTCGCTGGTGGACGAGCGCGGCATGGTGCGCCACGAGGCGATTGCCGCGCAGCAAGGCGTCAGCGTGGAATGGGTCCGCGCCTATCTCGACCGCGGCTTCCCGAGGCCGCTGTCGGAGGCCTACCAGGCCTATCCGATCAAGAAGCGCCGCTTGGTGCATTACCCGGACTGCATCAACGGCCCCGGTGTGCCCGAAAGCATGCGCCAGTATGGGCGCGACAACGCTAACTTTTCGATGCTGATTGCACCGATGCTGTGGGAAGGCAAGGGCATCGGCACCATCCATGTGGTGCGCTTGCCGCCCAAACCATTCATCGAAAAAGAGTTTGCGCTGTTGCAGACCTTCGCCGACCAGGCGGTGATCGCGATCCAGAATGCGCGCCTGTTCAACGAGACCAAGGAGGCGCTGGAGCGGCAGACAGCGACGGCAGACATCCTCAAGGTCATCGCCAGTTCACCAGCCGACGTTCAGCCTGTGTTTGACGCGATTGCGAACAGCGCGAACCAGCTGATCGGCGGGTTCTCGACGGCGGTTGCGCGTGTCTTCGGCGACGCATTGCACTTGGTGGCCTACACGACGACGGACGCCGACGGCGATGAGGCGCTGAAGAGCGGCTTTCCGTTGCCGGTTTCCCGATCCAAGGCAGCGCGTACCGGCGCAGCGGTATGCATTGGAGATACCGAAGCGCTGCCCGACTCGGCATCGGTGTTGCGCGAGGTGGCGCGCGCCAGAGGCTGGCGAAGCGTGGTCTTCGTGCCGATGCTTAAAGGCGCTGCCGCCATTGGTGTGATCAGCGTCACCCGCCGCGCACCGACGAACTTCACCAGCCACCAGATTGAACTGCTGAAGACCTTCGCCGACCAGGCCGTGATCGCGATCGAGAACGTGCGGCTGTTCAACGAGACGAAGGAGGCGTTGGAGCGGCAGACTGCAACGGCTGAAGTGTTGCAGGTCATCAGCAGTTCGGTGGCCGACACGCAGCCGGTGTTTG
>JANOLA010000119.1:0-1656 GCA_031419535.1 Burkholderiales bacterium
AGCAGGCCGAACATTTCCACCGGCGACGCGGGCGAGACGATCTTCAGCCCGGGAACGCACATCGCCCAGTTCTCCAGCGCCTGGCTGTGCTGCGCGCCAAAGCCCACGCCGCCGCCGTTGGCACAGCGCAGCACGAGCGGAAAACTCAGTTGCCCGCCGGTCATGTAGCGTGTCTTCGCGATCTCGTTGGCCACTCCGTCCCAGCAGGTGGCAAAAAAATCGGAGAACATGATCTCGGCCACCGGCCGCAAGCCTGCCATCGCCGCGCCCATCGCGGCGCCGGCAATCGCCTGCTCCGAGATCGGCGTGTCCCAGACGCGCTCGGCGCCGAATTGCTCCACCAGCCCGAGCGTGGTTTTGAACACTCCCCCGCAGGCGACGTCTTCGCCGAGCAGCACCACGCGTTCGTCGCGCGCCATCTCCTGCGTCAGCGCGGCGAGCACGGCGTTGCGAAACGTCAGTTCCGCCATTGCCAGCTCCCGTCGCTCCACACCTCGCTCCAGGCCTCTTCCGCCCGTGGCGGCGGCGCGTCGAGGGCGCGCTGCGTGAGCGCCTCGATTCTTCCCAGCGCCGCGGTGTCGATGTCTATCAATGCCGCCTCCGCCACACCCAGGTCGCGCAGCAGCGCATGCTGGCGCAGCAGCGGGTCTTTCTCTTTCCAGCGCGCCACTTCATCGGCCGGGCGGTAGCCCGCCGGGTCGAGCGCCGAATGGCCTTTCAAACGGTAGGTGTCGGCCTCGATCAGGCTCGGCCCGCCGCCGCTGCGCGCCAGCATCACCGCTTGCGCCATCACGCCGTGCACCGCGGCCACATCGTTGCCGTCGACCAGGATGCGTTCCAGGCCGTAGGCCGAAGCGCGGTCCGCCGCCGGGCGCGGCACCGGAATCATCTTCGTGATCGGCGTGTATTCCATGTACTGGTTGTTCTCGCAGACGAAGATCACCGGCAACTTCCACACCGCCGCCAGGTTCACCGCTTCGTGGAACGCGCCGATGTTCACCGTGCCGTCGCCGAAGAAACACACCGTGACCTGAGCGGTCTTCTTGATCTTGCTCGCCCACGCCAGGCCGCAGGCCACCGGCAGGTGCGCGCCGACGATCGCGTACGAGCCATAGAAACCGTCCTTCACGCTCGTGATGTGCATCGAGCCGCCCTTGCCGGCGCAGATGCCGCCGCCGCGGCCGAGCAGCTCGCGCAGCACCGCCTCAGGGTCGGCGCCACGAGCGAGTGCGTGGGCGTGGCCGCGGTAGGTGCCGATCGATTGGTCGCCCTGCCGCAGCACCGACGCGGCGCCGACCGCGATCGCCTCCTGCCCCAGGCCCAGGTGCGCAGGCCCGCGCACCATGCCCTGGCGGTACAGCGAATCGACCTTTTCGAGGTAGCGGCGGATGAACACCATCTCGCCATGGAGTTTCAACGCGGCGCTGCGCGCCATGGGCTGCGCCGAACTCGGGGTTGCGGTGTTCTCGCTCATCGGTGTGGGCCTTCGCGAATCTTCAGTTCAACCGGCGCAACACAGGCACGCATAACCATGCCCTCCCGTGGCGGAGCGCTCGCGCTCCCAGGGGTGTTCCTCGAGCGCCGCGCCGGGTTTGGGCACGGCACGCTCGCCGCCGCACTTGGAGCAAAACCACGCCTGCGGCGGAAGCGTTCCGG
>JANOLA010000120.1:0-1912 GCA_031419535.1 Burkholderiales bacterium
CCCGACAAGGCTTACGCCGACGGCAAGGTCAAGGTCGACACAGCCCTGGCCGAGGCGAAGGCGGCGAATGCTCCGGCCGAGCAGGTGGCGGCGGCGGATAAGGCGGTGGCAGGCTATCCGAAGGACGCTGCGACCGCGAAGGGTCAGTACACCCGAGAAGCGGGCCTCGCCGCGCGCGCGAATCCGCCGCGCCCGCACGCCCAGGCCTTCCCGGGCAAGGACGAAGCGGCACAGGACACGGCACGATTGAACTTCATCGGCATCGTGTTCTGCATGATGTTCGGCACCGCGGCCCTGCCGCACATCCTGATGCGCTACTACACCACGCCCAGCGTGCAGCAGGCGCGCGTGTCGGTGTTCTGGTCGCTGTTCTTCATCTTCTTGCTGTACTTCACCGCGCCGTGTCTGGCGGTACTCGCCAAGTTCGACATGTACACGAACCTGGTCGGCAGTTCTTTCGCCACGCTGCCGGGCTGGGCGGCGGCATGGGCCAAGGTGGATCCGGGGTTGCTCAACATCACCGACATCAACAAAGACGGCATCGTGCAGTGGGCCGAAGTGGTGATCGGCGGCGACTTGATCGTGCTGGCGACGCCCGAGATCGCGGGCCTGCCTTACGTCGTCTCCGGGCTGGTCGCGGCCGGTGGCCTGGCTGCGGCGCTGTCCACCGCCGACGGCTTGCTGCTGACGATCGCGAACGCCTTGTCGCACGACCTGTACTACAAGATGATCGACCCGAGCGCCTCGACGACGAAGCGCGTCACGATCTCCAAGGTGCTGCTGGTGGTGGTGGCAATCATCGCGGCGTACGTCACGTCGCTCAAGCCCGGGGACATCCTGTTCCTGGTCGGCGCCGCGTTCTCGCTGGCGGCCTCGGCATTCTTCCCGCCGCTGGTGCTGGGTGTGTTCTGGAAGCGCGCCAACAAGTGGGGCGCGATCATCGGCATGGTCGCTGGCCTGGCGGTGTGCATCTACTACATGATGCGCACCTACCCGTTCTTCACCAACATGGGCGTGCCGAAGATGGACCTGTGGTTCGGTTTGAACCCGGTCTCGGCAGGGATGTTCGGCCTGCCGGTAGGCTTGCTCACGATCATCGTCGTCAGCCTACTGACCGCGCCACCACCCAAGGAAGTGCAAGAACTCGTCGAGCATGTTCGCTACCCGAACCTGAGCGGCGATACTCTGGTGAGCGAAGCCCGGTGAGCTCGGGCCGCTGATCGCAACAGGCCCGCTTCGGCGGGCCCTGTTTTTTGTGACCCAGATTCTTGTTACCCAAACCCGCGAGGAACTCGACGATGAAGTCAATATTGATTGCCGCCGCGTGCGCCGTCACGATCGCGCTGGCCGGCTGCTCCGGCAGCGGCGGCGGGCAGCAGCGCGGCCTGTTCACCGGCTACGTCACCGACAAGACGGAAGAAGAAGTGACGGAGAAGGTGGGCAAGCCCGATTCAGTGGATGCCAGCAACCCCAACACGCCGAAGTGGGTCTACAAGAAGAAGACCTTCGACCCCGACAATCAGAACCAGGTCGACAACGAGACCATCCTGATCTTCCAGAAGGACGCCACCGGCAAGCTCAAGGTGACGCAGGTCGTTTTCAGCTAGCCCGCTAGACCTCGAGGGGCCCCACCAGGTGGGCGAGGTCGCTGCGCCCCGAATCGAGGATCAGCTGGCGCGTCATTTTCGGGTCGAAGCGCAGCAGGTGCATGACGACCTGCTCGAACCGCTCCGTCTTGCCCGTCGTGTGCAGCGCCATGCCCAGCTGGTACCAGGCGTGGGGGTTCATGGGCTGAAGCGTCGCCGCGTGCTCCAGCGCCTCAGCGGCTTGGCGGTGCTGTCCGAGCGCGGCGTGGGCGAGGCCCAGGCCGTACCAAGCGCGGTCGATCTTGGGACCCAGGCGCGTTGCTTCG
>JANOLA010000121.1:0-2053 GCA_031419535.1 Burkholderiales bacterium
GCGCTCGGCGCCGGCACGCTTGCCTTCCGCTCGGGCGAGCACCTGGGCATCGGCGTGGGCGACGCCTTGCTCGGGCGCGTCATCGATCCGCTCGGCGTTGCGCTGGACGGCGCTGCCGCGCCGCAGTGCAGCGAGCGGCGCGATCTCGACGTGCTTTCCCCGCCGATCGTCGCGCGCGACTTCGTGAACCAGCCGCTGTATACGGGGAACAAGATCATCGACACCGTGATCCCGATCGGCAAAGGGCAGCGCCAGCTGATCATCGGCGACAACGGTGTGGGCAAAAGTTCTCTCGCGCTCGATGCCGTGATCAACCAAGCGGGCAAGGACGTCAATTGCGTCTACGTGATGATCGGGCAGAAACGCTCGAGTGTCATCAATGCCATCGAGGTGCTGCGCGAGGCCGGCGCGACCGGCCATACGACGCTGGTTGTCGCTGAGGCCACGGCGATGCCGGGCCTCAAGTATCTGGCGCCGTTTGCCGGTTGCGCGGTCGCGGAACACTGGATGTGGCAGGGCAAGGATGCACTCGTGGTCTACGACGACCTGACAACCCATGCGCGCGCCTACCGCGAGCTTTCGCTGCTGCTGCGCCGCCCGCCGGGACGTGAAGCCTATCCCGGGGACATCTTCTACCTTCACTCGCGCCTGCTCGAACGCTCCACGCATTTGGGCCCCGTGCACGGCGGCGGCAGCATGACGGCGCTGCCCATCGTCGAGACCGAACAAGGCGAAATGGCGGCCTACATTCCGACCAACCTGATCTCCATTACCGATGGTCAGGTCTATCTCGACCAGGGCCTGTTCGCCGGCGGCTTTCTGCCGGCCATCGACGTCACGAAGTCGGTATCGCGCATCGGCGGCAAGGCGCAACACGCGCGCATCAAGAAAGAGGCCGGGCGCATGAAGCTCGACTATCTCCAGTTCCTGGAGCTGGAGGTGTTCACCCGCTTCGGCTCGCAGCTGGAGGCGTCGATGGAAGCGAAGATCCGGCGCGGGCGGCTGCTGCGCGAAATATTCAAGCAGGAGCGACTGGCTCCGCAGCCGATCGAGTTCCAGCTCGCCTGGATGCTGGCTTTCAACGAGGGCCTGTTCGACGCGACGGCACCCGCCGCGATACCCGGGTGCCTGCGCCGCATCGGCGCGCACATTGCGCACAGCGACCTGACGCTCGCGGACGATCGCGAGCGTTGGCGGCAAGCGCTCGTCGAGTGGCTGAAAGAGAGTGGCGAAGCATGAGCCCGCAGGCTTTGCCGAGGGCGAATTCCCGCTTGGCGGGATCGCACGAAGTGCGTAGGGTGCACCAATGACCAGGCGCGCGCAGGTCCAGCGGCACCTGGAAACACTCGACGACATCGGCGGCATCATGGACGCGATGAAGAACATTGCGCTCATGGAAACGCACAAGCTGGCGCGCTTCGTCGCGCATCAACACCGCGTTCTGGCGAGCATCGAGGCGAGTGCCGCGGATTTCCTCAGTCACCATCCCGAATTCGGCTACCGGCCGCAGCCCGGGGCATCGGGCGTCGTCGTCGCCATCGGTTCGCAACGAGGATTCTGCGGCGACTTCAATGCATCGCTCGCGCACGCCGTGCCCCAGCATCGGCGCGAAACCGCCATTGCGCCGCTCGGCGTGCTGGTCGTGGGGCGCAGACTGGCTGCGAAACTGGGCAGGGAGCCTGGCGTCACGAGATCGTTCGACGCGCCGAGCGTGGCCGAGGAAGTCCAGCCGGTCCTGCAGCGCCTGATGACCGCGCTGAGCGAATTGCAGGCGGGCACGCGGCCGGACGAGCCCATTGCAGTGACCGTGTTTGCGCATCGCGAGGGCGAATCGAGTGTGGTCGTACGCTCCATCGTCCCTGTTCCGGCTGCTGCATCAGCGACTGCGCAGTTCCCCTACCCGCCGTTGTTGAATGTGGCGCCGCGGACTTTCTACTCCGCGCTGGCCGACCATTACCTTTGGGCCCAGATGCACGACGTGTTCTACGGCTCGCTGATGGCGGAAAACCGCCGCCGCTTGCGGCATATGGAAAGCGCGACGCAGCGAATCCGG
>JANOLA010000122.1:0-2086 GCA_031419535.1 Burkholderiales bacterium
GGTTTCATCTACGAATGGAAGAAGGGCGCGCTCGACTGGGAATGATCCCGCGGCGTCCGATCCACCCGAGAACAATTCATGGCAGACCAAGGCATTTCCGAGAAGGGCATCGTGACCACCAGCGTGGACACGGTCATCAACTGGGCCAAGACCGGCTCGCTGTGGCCGATGACGTTCGGACTGGCCTGTTGCGCGATCGAGATGATGCACGCCGGCACTGCGCGCTACGACATCGACCGCTTCGGCATGCTGTTCCGCCCCAGCCCGCGCCAGAGCGACTTGATGATCGTCGCCGGCACGCTGTGCAACAAGATGGCGCCCGCGCTGCGCAAGGTCTACGACCAGATGGCCGAGCCGCGCTGGGTGCTGTCGATGGGCAGTTGCGCGAACGGCGGTGGCTACTACCACTACAGCTATTCGGTGGTGCGCGGCTGCGACCGCATCGTCCCGGTCGACGTCTACGTTCCCGGCTGCCCGCCCACGGCGGAAGCGCTGCTCTACGGCATTTTGCAGTTGCAAGCCAAGATCAGGCGCGAAAACACCATCGCCCGCTAGCAGCGAACCGCCCGCCATGAACCGACTCGATACTCTGCAAGCGGCGCTGGAAGCCGTGCTCGGCGCACGCGTGAAGCGCCTGGTGCGCGAACGCGAAGAGATCACGGTCACGGTGGCGGCCGGCGACTATTTGGCCGCGACGATGCTGCTGCGCGACCATGCCGACCTGAGCTTCGAGCAGTTGATCGACCTGTGCGGCGTCGACTATTCGAGCTACAAGGACGTGGCGTGGGAAGGCTCGCGCTACTGCGTCGTCTCGCACCTGCTGTCGGTCAGCAAGAACTGGCGCTTGCGCCTCAAAGTGTTCTGCGTCGACGATGAGATGCCGATGGTCGCCTCGCTCGCCGAGGTCTGGAGTTCGAGCAACTGGTTCGAGCGCGAAGCGTTCGACCTGTACGGCATCATTTTCGAAGGCCACCTCGACCTGCGGCGAATCCTCACCGACTACGGCTTCATCGGCCACCCGTTCCGCAAAGACTTCCCCACGTCGGGTCACGTCGAGATGCGCTACGACCCGGTCGCCAAGCGCGTGATCTACCAGCCGGTGACGATCGAGCCACGCGAAATCACGCCGCGAATCGTTCGCGAAGAGCGCTACGGCGGCCTGCATTGATGGCTGATATCAAGAACTACACGCTCAACTTCGGGCCTCAGCACCCGGCCGCGCACGGCGTCCTGCGGCTCGTGCTCGAGCTCGACGGCGAAGTGATCCAGCGCGCCGACCCGCACATCGGCCTGCTGCACCGCGCGACGGAAAAGCTCGCCGAGAGCAAGACCTTCATGCAGTCGCTGCCCTACATGGACAGGCTCGACTACGTGTCGATGATGTGCAACGAGCACGCCTACTGCCTGGCGATCGAAAAGCTGCTGGGTGTCGATGTTCCGCTGCGCGCGCAGTACATCCGCGTCATGTTCAGCGAAATCACGCGGCTGCTGAACCACCTGATGTGGCTCGGCGCGCATGGCCTGGACTGCGGGGCGATGAACATCTTCATCTACTGCTTCCGCGAGCGCGAAGACCTGTTCGACATGTACGAAGCAGCCTCCGGCGCGCGCATGCACGCGGCCTACTTCCGCCCGGGCGGTGTGTACCGCGATTTGCCCGACAGCATGCCGCA
The DNA here is from genome assembly GCA_031419535.1 of Burkholderiales bacterium. GTDB lineage: Bacteria > Pseudomonadota > Gammaproteobacteria > Burkholderiales > Burkholderiaceae_C > JAEMQF01. The sequence continues at coordinate 1,674 of JANOLA010000122.1, forward strand.
GTACAAGAGCTCGAAGATCCGCAATGCGAAGGTCACGGCGAAGCTGAATGAAATCCGCTCGGGGTCGATGCTCGACTTCATCGATCAGTTCTGCGCTCGTTTCCCGAACTGCGTAGACGAATACGAAACCCTGCTCACCGACAACCGCATCTGGAAGCAGCGCACCGTGGGCATCGGCGTCGTGTCGCCCGAGCGCGCGTTGAATCTGGGCTTCACCGGGCCGATGCTGCGCGGCTCGGGCATCGAGTGGGACCTGCGCAAGAAGCAGCCCTACGAGGTCTACGACAAACTCGACTTCGATATTCCCATTGGCGTGAACGGCGACACCTACGACCGCTACCTGGTGCGCGTGGAAGAGATGCGCCAGTCGAACAAGATCATCCAGCAATGCGTGGCGTGGCTGCGCGCGAACG
>JANOLA010000123.1:0-9219 GCA_031419535.1 Burkholderiales bacterium
GCCGCTTGCCGCCGAGCATGGCGTGGCCGGTGGACAGGAACGCGCGAGCGTCTTCCGCACTGTCCCACACGTGCTCCGCGGTGGCGATCACCCGCGCCAGACGTTCGACCCGCTCGCCTTCCTGCGGCTTCAAGTCCTTGCCGCGCCGGTGGAAAGTCGCCGAAGGGATGACCCGCTGCATCAAGGCTGCCGCATCGGGCGAAGCGCCATACACATGGCGCGCCACGGCTCCAAGAGAAGCCTTGGGCAGGCCGGCTTAGACCTGTCGATCCAGTTGCTCGATAGAAGTGACCTTGCGGCGCAAACCCAGCACCTGGGCGATCTTGCTCGGTTCGACGACGGCTGCGTACATGAGGAGCGCTCCCAATTGATCGATGAGATTCGATCAGTTGTCGTCCGCAAACCTCAATCCGCCTTGGCCCCGGACGCTTTCACAATCGGCCCCCAACGCGCGATCTCAACGCGGTTCATCTCTGCCATCTGTTCTGGCGAACTGCCGATGATGCTGTAGCCCAGTTCCGTCATGCGCTTCACGAACTCGGGGGCCTTGCTGCCCTTCACGGCGGCGGCGTTGAGGCGCGCGATCTCTTCCTTCGGCGTTCCCGCGGGGACCGCCAGGCCGAACCAGACGCCCGACTCGTAGCCAGGCACGCCCGACTCGGCGACCGTCGGCACGTCGGGCAGCAGCGGGTCGCGCTTGGAGCCGGTGACGGCCAGCGCACGCAGCTTGCCCGCCTTGATGTGCTGCAGCGCAGACGGAATGTTGTCGAACATCATCATCACCTGGCCGCCGAGCAGGTCCGTCACCGCGGGCGCACTGCCCTTGTACGGGATGTGCACGATGTCGACCTTGCTCAGGTACTTGAACATCTCGGCCGACATGTGAACGCTGGTGCCGCTGCCCGACGACGCATAGCTCATCTTGCCCGGTTCGGCTCTGGCGAGCGCGATCACGTCGCTCACCGATTGCGCCTTGACCGAGGGGTGCACCACCAGCACGTTGGACAGTGACACCAGCGCGCCCACCGGCTCCAGATCCTTGATCGGGTCGAATGGCATCTTTGCGTAAAGCGCCGGGTTGATGGCGTTGATGCCGCTCGTCGTCATGAACAGCGTGCTGCCGTCCGGCGCGGAGCGCGCCGCTTCGGCGCCGCCGATGTTGCCGCCCGCGCCTGGGCGGTTTTCCACCGTGACGGTTTGGCCCAGCAGCTTCGACAATTCGGCCGCGATCGCGCGCGAGGCGATGTCCACCGCGCCTGCCGGCGGAAACGGGCAGATCAGCCGGATCGGCTTCGTGGCGGTCTGCGCGTTGGCGGTCGGCACGATCGCCAGCGCGGCGGCGACGACCAGCGCATGGGTCAACGCATGGGTGAGGGAACGGATCATCGGTGGCTCCTGAATCGAGCGCATGCGAGGCAAGCGCAGCCGCGTCAGTGTAATTGCGCCTCGTGTCTCGCTCGCTCCGACACCGTTATTGCTGCCGGCCCTAGCTGCGGCTGCCGCTATGCTTCGGGGCTTGCCAGGCAAAGCCTGCGAGCCAGACCATTTCGAACCGATATCGAGCCGATATCGAACCGATATCGAGTCCCACGAGCCCATCCCGAGCCCATTGCGAAGATGAACCCCACCGCGCCGACGACCTCCCCCTCCGCTCTCGCCGGCCTGCGTGTCGTCGACCTGTCACGTGTTCTCGCCGGGCCCTTGTGCGCGCAGATGCTCGCCGACCATGGTGCGTCGGTCATCAAGGTCGAACCGCCGTCCGGCGACGAAACACGTGGCTTCGGCCCGCCGTTTATTGCCCCGGATCAGGCGGCTTACTTCGGCGCGCTGAATCGCGGCAAACGCTCGATCGGGCTGGACTTGTCTCGGCCTGCGGGCCGTGCGGTGGTGGAGCGAATGTTAGAGGGCGCCGACGTGCTGATCGAAAACTTTCTTCCCGGCACGATGGAGAAGTGGGGTCTGGGTTACGAGGCGGTGCTCGCGCAGCGCCACCCGCGGCTGATCTACTGCGGCATCTCGGGCTTCGGCGCCGACGGGCCACTCGGCGGGCTGCCGGGTTACGACGCCGTGCTGCAAGCGATGTGCGGCGTGATGAGCATCAACGGCACGCCCGACTCCGGGCCGCTGCGTGTGGGCGTTCCGGTGGTCGACTTCCTGACCGGCTACAACGCGATGGTCGGCGTGCTGCTCGCGCACGCCGCGCGCGAGCGGAGCAGCCGTGGCCAGCGCGTTGAGGCCACGCTGTTCGACACGGGCCTGAGCATGCTGCTGCCGCACGCCGCGAACTGGATGGCATCGGGCCAGACACCGCAGCGCCTGGGCAGCGCGCACCCGAATATCTCTCCCTACGACCGCTACGCCGCGGCCGATGGTGAGCTGTTCCTCGGCGTCGTCAACGACGGCCAGTTCCAGCGTTTTTGCGCCTGCATCGAACGGCCTGACCTTGCCGGCGATCCACGCTTCACCAGCAACGGCGGGCGCCTGGGCAACCGCGCCGCGCTGCGCGCCGAGTTGGAAGGCACGCTCGCCAAGTACACAGTCGCCGACCTGTGCGATACGCTGATGCGCCGCGGCGTTCCCGCCGGCGCGGTGAACGACATTCCGCACGCGCTGACGCAGCCGCACGCGCTGCACCGCAAGATGGCGGTCGAGCACGACGGCCACAAGTCGCTCGGCATTCCGGTGAAGCTCTCCGCGAACCCGGGCCAGCCGGGCAATCGGCCGCCGAGGTTCAGCGAGCATGCGGAAGCGATCTTGGCTGAGTTGGGCTACAGCCGGGTGCAGATCGACGCGCTGTGCGCCGAAGGCGCGGTGCTTGCGGCGAAGAATTGAGAGGTTTGCTCCCTCTCCCGCACGCGGGAGAGGGAGAGGGAGTGGGACTGCGCGTCCGCGCGATCAGTCGGTTACTCCGGCACCAGCACCGGCTTGTCAGTCCGGTACACCGTACCCGACACACTGCCGATGTGGCTGCCGTCATCGGCGCGCGTGACGTCGACCCGGTAGACCGCGATCTTGCGCGTGCGCGACACCTCCAGCGCGTGCGCGACGATCCACGCGCCCTGCTCCACCCCGGCGGCCAGGCTGATGTGGCCATCGATCAGCGCGGCGATCGTGCCGTAGCCGTTGCACGCCAGGCCGAGCGCCATGTCGGCGAGCGAGAAGATCGCGCCGCCGTGGCAGCGGCCGTTGAAGTTAACGTGCTGGGCGCCGATGCGCACGCGCACCGTCGCCGTGCCCTGGCCGGCGGCCACCAGCTCGAACCCGAGGAGGGCTGCAAAGCCGTCGTGCGCCAGGCAGCGTGCCACCAGGTCGCGCGCGCCGCGCGACTCGGCTGAGCCCAGACGCGTGCCGCGCGGTGTACGCTGCATCAACCAGCTAGACAGTTCGACCACGCCATCGCTGTTGCTGTCGCCTTTGGCATCGCGCCGACCCGCGACGGTTCGAAACACCGCCGGCGGGCTCTGCGCCTTGCCACGCAGCGCCAGCATCGCATGCAGTTCGCGCTCGGTGCGCGCGGCCTGCGGCAAGTCGGCCTTGCTCACGACGAAGGCGTCGGCGATTTCCAGGATGCCTGCCTTGATGGCCTGCACGTCGTCGCCCAGGCCGGGTGGGCAAACGACGAGGCGCGTATCGGCCAGCTGCGTGATCGCCACTTCGGACTGCCCGGCACCGACGGTTTCGACGATCACGGTGTTGAAGCCCGCGGCATCGAATGCGTCGATCACGTCACCCGTCGTGCGCGACAAGCCGCCGAGGTGGCCGCGCGAAGCCAGCGAGCGGATGAACACGCCGCTGTCGGCGTCGTGCTCGCCCATGCGCACCCTGTCGCCCAGCACCGCGCCGCCGGTGATCGGGCTCGAAGGGTCCACCGCCACCACCGCCACCGTCAAGCCGCGCGAACGAAGCTGCCCGATCAATGCGCTGACGAGCGTCGACTTGCCGCCGCCCGGCGGCCCGGTGACACCCACCACGTGCGCGCGGCCCAGGTGCGCGGCGAACCCGGCACGCAGCGGCTGCGCCGCGCCGTCGCCGTTCTCCAGCGCCGTGATCGCACGCGCAAGCGCAAGCCGCTCGCCGCGCAGCACCCGCGCGATCCAGTCTTGCGGGGTGGGCATCGAACGGCTGGGCATCAAACGACTGTGAATCGAACGACCGTGTGAATCAAACCATCGCCAGCGGCTGGCCGAAGCCGAACTCGCGCCGCAGCGTCGCGCAAATCTCGCCGTGCGTCGCACCGACTTCCGCCGCCGCGACCACTTGCGCGAACACGTTGTCGTGCGGCGACTGCGCGGCGCGTGCGAGCGCGGCGAGGCCCTGCGCCACGGCGGCCGCGGAACGCTGCGCCTTGAACTGCGCCAGCCGCTCGAGCTGCGCCTGCATGCGCTCGCGCGGCGGGTAGTCGAGCGCGGGGTAGTCGGCCGGGTCTTCGTCGACCTGGTACTTGTTGACTCCGACCAGCGTCTGTTCGCCGTTGTCCACACGCGCCTGAAACGCCAGCGCCGACTCTCCGATCATCTTCTGCACCAGGCCCGACTCGACCGCCTTGTACATGCCGCCGGCTGCGTCGACGAGGTCCATGATCTCGACGATTTTTCGCTCCATGTCGTCGGTGAGCGACTCCACGTAGTACGAGCCGCCGAGCGGGTCGATCACATCGGTGAGGTGCGCCTCTTCGCGCAGGATGTTCTGCGTGGCCACGGCGATGCGCGCCGCTTGCGTGGTGGGCGTGGAGAACACTTCGTCGTACGAATCGGTGTGCAGCGACTGCAAACCGCCGAAGATGCCGGCCATCGCCTGCGCCGTGACCCGCGCCACGTTGTTCAGCGGCTGCTGGCGCGTCAGGTCCACGCCCGAGGTCTGGCCGTGGAACTTGAAGCGCATCGAGCGCGGGTCTTTCGCGCCCAAGCGGTCTCGCGTCAGCCGCGCCCAGATGCGCCGGCCGGCGCGGAACTTCGCCACCTCTTCGAAGAAGCTGATCGAGATGTCGAAGAAGAACGTGAAGCGCGGCAAGAAGGCGTCCGGGTCCATGCCGCGCGCGCTGCAGTCCATCGCGTACTGGAGCGCCGAACTGAGCGTGAACGCCATCGCCTGCGCCGGCGTGGCGCCGGCCTGCTGCATGTGCTGGCCCACGATGGACAGCGGGTTCCACTTCGGCACATGCTCGCCAGCGAAGCCGATGTGATCCACCAGAATGCGCCGCGCACCGGGCAGCGCGATGCGGAAGAACATGTGGTTCGCGACATAGTGCGAAATGCAATCGCTCTGGTTCGACGTGCCCGTGATGCTGGCCCACGGGATGCCGCGGCGCTTCGCTACCGCGAGCTCGAACGCGAGCAGCGTGAACGGCGACGGATCGTTCAGCGCGGTGGAAATGCCGCCGATGGGCACACCGTCCAGCGCCTGCTCCATGTCTTGCACATGGTTCACCACCGTGCCGCAGGTGCCCAGCAGTTCGACCGGCACTTGATCGGCGTCGTAGCCGCGAAACACCGAGTTGCAGGGGATCAGCGACAGCGCCGACGCACCCGCCGCCAGCAATTCCTTGACGCGAGCGTTGTAGTCCTGCGGCACGCCCAGGCCCACCAACTGGCGCTGCGACCAGCTGCGGCCACGGTACATCGTTTCGTAGATGCCGCGCGTGTAGGGAAATTCGCCCGGGCGGCCGAGGTCGCGCTGGTACGCGCTGCCGGACCAATCGTGCGGCGTGTAGATCGGTTGGACCGGGATGCCGGAGCGATTCACGTAGGAACTCATGACGTCGCGCCTTCGAAGGCGCCGTCTTCGGCGCGTCGCGCCAGCGCCAGCGCCCGCACTTCGCGCGAGATGACGTCGAGCGCCGAGCCCGGGTGGAACACGCGCGACACGCCCGCGGCGAGCAGCATCTGTTCGTCTTTCGCCGGCACGATGCCGCCGACGATCACCTTCACATCGCCCAGGCCGGCGTCGCGCAGCGCGTCCATCAGTCTGGGCACGATCAAGTGGTCGGTCGCGAGCGAGGAGATGCCGATCACGTCGGCATCTTCTTCGATCGCGAGTTTGACGACGGCCGGAATTTCCTGCCAGGGCGGCGTGTAGATCACTTCCATGCCGGCGTCGCGCAGGCACGCGGCAATGACGCGGCTGCCACGGTCGTGACCGTCCAGGCCGATCTTGGTGACGATGACCTTGGGCGGGCGATTCTGCATGCCAAGACTCTATCGCACCGCTGTCGGTGCGCCAGCCGCGAACGAGCGCGAAGCGATCAGGGCGTCGTCTGAACGCTGACGATCTGCCCGTTGCGCGCATTGATCTCGCAGCGGTAAGTGAACGGCTCCGCCTGCATACCCGGCGCGCGCTGCACCGCGCCCTGCCCGGCGAGCATCGTCAGGTCATCAGCGGCCGGGGCGAGCTGGCGCGAATCGGAATCGAAAGCGATGCGCGTCACGCGCGGGAACTTCTGTTTCAGGTCGGCCGCGCTCGCGCCTTCGCAAGCGGCGGGCGAAAGCAAGCTCAGGTCGGGTTGCCACGCAGGTTCGGCCTTGGCCAGCCCCGAACCGGTTTCGCGGAACATCACGCCCGAGGTGGTGCCGGCCTTGGCGTTGTAGGCGCAAGAGTAGGTGAAGGGATAGGAGCCGTTGGATCGGCTGCTGTAACGCCCCTCGCCACGCACGCTGGTCTCGTCTTCTTGCCCCGGCGCGAGGTTGCGTTTGGCGGGGCTGAATTGCAGCTCCTGGGCGGCGGGCCCGCGCATGCGTTTCACGGTTTCGGCCACCGCGGTTTCGCAGCGTTCGACGGCCTTGGCAGATTCGGTTTGCGGCTGCGCCTGGCACCAGGCCAAACCAGGCAAGAGAGAAATTCCAAACAGGACGGTGATTGGCTTCATGGGAGGGTTCCGAGCGCGATGCGATCCAGCAGTGCGATGGTCATGCCTTTTGGACTCGCGCGCAAGGCGGCTCCCCCTGCTCCGGGGAAGGCGGCGGACTCCAGGAACCGGTTGTGTAACACCGGCCGAGTTTCAGGCAAACCCTAGGAGACGTTGTCGCTTGGAGTCTGACAATCGCTTGCAGTCGCGCCCGTTCCGAGCGGAGCGTTACCCACATTCCAAGGAGACGTCTCATGCAAAAGTCCGGCGTTACCCCGTCCGCGGCACTTTCGACCCGCAACGTTCTGCTCTGCACGCTGCTGTGCGCGCCGCTGCTGGCCGCGGCTGCGGGGGTCAGCGTCAGGTTCGACCTGACCGAGCCAAGTGGCAGCCCTTTCCCGAGCGACCGCTTCACCCGCCCAGACTGGGGGCAGCGCACCTTTAAGAGAGTGCAACTGCCAAAACCAGACTGCACAGTTCGCCCCTCCGACTGTGCCGACCTGGACGTCATCAATACCCTGGACGGATTCAATACCCAGCCTCGCATCACCGTGCCGTTCACCGGCGCCATCGATCCGGCCAGCGTCAGCAGCGCCACCGTGTTTCTGGTGAACCTGGGCGACACGCAGTCGAATCAGGGCTTTGGGCAAAAGGTCGGCATCAACCAGGTGGCGTGGGACGCGGCGAGCAAGACCTTGATCTTCGAATCGGACGAGTTGCTCAACGAGCACTCGCGCTACGTCCTTGTCGTCACAACCGGCGTGCGCGATTTGCAGGGCGACCGCATTGAAGCTGGCCGATTCGCGCGGTTTCAGAAAGACTGGCGGCGGGGCCGCGACGACCGTGACGACCGGCGGCGCCGCCACGGCGATCGCGATGACGACCACGACCTGGAAGACTACCAAAAGGCCGTGAAGGACGCAATCCATTCAGCCGGTGCGCCGCGCCACAGAATCGCCGCGCTGAGCCTGTTCACCACCCAAAGCACGACGGCCGATTTGCGCAAGATTCATCGCCAGATCAAGCACTCACACCCGGCGCCGGTGGACTTCAAAATTGCGAATGGCGGCACGGCGCGGGCGGTGTTCCCGGTGGCCAGCGTGGCGGGCATCCAGTTCAACCGCCAGACCGGCACGGACCCGGTCACCGGGTTCACGCCCGGCTTCGTGCCCACCCCGGCACTGGGAGTCGTCCCGGGCGCGGTGGCCAGCATTGCTTTCGGCAAGTTCACGTCGCCCGACTATCAGAACGCCACCAAGGTGATTCCGACCACGCCCACCTTGACGGGCAGGCCGCATGCACTGGGCAGCAACGAGTTGGTGTTCGAACTGTTCGTGCCCAGCGGTGACAAGCCTGCCGGTGGCTGGCCGGTGGCGATCTTCGGCCACGGTTTCACCGACAGCATCTACGGCGCGCCGTGGACCGTGGCGTCGGTGTTTGCGTCCAGGGGCATCGCGACGATCGCGATCAACGTGGTCGGCCATGGCGGCGGCGCGCAGGGCACGCTGAACGTCATTCCCACCGCCGCCAGCGTGCTGCCGACGGTGGTGCCGGCGGGCGGCCGCGGCTTCGACCAGGACGGCAACGGCACGATCGATTCGACCGAAGGCGTCAACGCCGTCGCCCCGCAGACCATCGTCGGCAGCCGTGATGGCCTGCGCCAGACCGTCGTCGACCTGATGCAACTGGTTCGGCAAATTGAAGTCGGAGTCGATGTCGACGGCGATGGCGCTGCCGATCTCGATAAGAACCGCATCTACTATTCGGGTCAATCCTTCGGTGGCATTTACGGCACGATCTTCCTCGGCGTGGAAGACGGCATCAAGGCCGGCGCACCGAATGTGCCTGGCGGCTCGATCACCGAGGTGGCGCGGCTTGGAGTGTTCCGCTTCTTAACTGCAGTTGCCTTGGCCACACGCCAGCCGCAATTGCTGAACCTGGCCCCGACACCGGGCGTTCCAGTGCCGTTCAACCTGAACTTCAACGAAAACATTCCGCTTCGCAACCTGCCCGCCGTGACCGGCAACGTACCTGGCGCCACGGCGATTCAGCAGGTGCTCGAACGCTTCGAGTGGGTCCAGCAGTCTGGCAATCCGGTTTCCTACGCCTCAGGCATTCGCAAAGACCCGCCGCGCGGCCACGCGGCCAAGCCGGTGATCTTTCAGTTCGCCAAGGGAGACGTCACGGTACCGAACCCGACGACCTCGGCGATCCTGCGCGCTGGCGACCTGGCCGACCGAGCCACCTACTTCCGCAACGATTTGGCGTTTGCAGCCAACGCTGGGGTCGGCAAGAACCCGCATACCTTCTTGACCAACATCGCCAATCCGGCGGGCGCTGCTTACGCGGTCGGTGCACAAACCCAGATTGCCGTGTTT
>JANOLA010000124.1:0-3754 GCA_031419535.1 Burkholderiales bacterium
TCAAGTGTCGCCGCGCCGCGCCGTGCCATCTTGTCGCTCGACCGGCGCGACGGCCAGCGTTTGGACGTGGCCGGCTGCTGGGACTCGCCCGAACTCTGGCCGCAACGCGTGATCGTGATGACGCTGGAACGCGTGGGCGCCGCCAGCGGCCCGGACCTGGACACCCTGCGCGAGACCGCCGCGCGCGCCCCCGGCACACTGCTGATCGGCGCCGGCGGCGTGCGCGACGCTGCCGATCTGCAGCAGGCGCGCGACGCCGGGGCGCATGCCTGGCTGGTCGCGAGCGCGTTGCACGATGGCCGCCTGGCGCCGGTATGTGGGAGTTGAGTGGATGCAGAAGACAGCGCCATCGTGTTCAGCGCATCACGATTCGTGCCAACCGCACCGCCACTGCACGCGCAGCGGCGCTGCACGGCCCCGCGCGGCCGGAATCGGCACACTGTGTGGCAGCTTTGACGGGGCAACCGGGTGGATCGGCGAGCCGTGCCATGCACGGGGCCAGTGGCAAATCGCTTGCGTCACGTTGGGCCGATGATGAATCCTGATATGGCCGCCCAGGCCGCCCTGGCCGACCTGGCGCCGGCCCGCCCCTGGACCTGCCCGTTCTGCCCGCTGGCCTGCGACCATCTCGGCGTGAACGCCGGCTCGGCCCACGAACCACCCACGCTGACCTCTGGCACCTGTGACCGCGCGAGTCAGGCGCTGCGGCACTTTGGCGGCGCGCCGCACGCTGCCCCTGGCGGCGCGGTCGCGCACCGCGATGGCCAACCCAGCGACCTCGCCACCGCCATCGCGGCGGCCGCGCGCCTGCTCGCCCACAGCCGCCAGCCGCTGTTCGCAGGCCTGGGCACCGATGTCGCCGGCGCCCGCGCGCTCTACCCGCTGGCCTGCGCCACCGGGGCGATTTGCGACGCCGGCGGCGGCGACGCGCTGATGCACGGCCTGCGCGCGCTGCAAGACCGCGGCCAGTTCACGACCACGCTCGCCGAGGTGCGCACCCGCGCCGACGTGATCGTCTTCATCGGTGGCTTGCCCGGCACGCTGGCACCGCTGACGGCGCAGCGCTGCGGCGTCGGCGAGTCCCAAGTCGCGCCGCGCCGCGTGGTGCTGCTCGGTGCAGGCCTCGGCGACGCAGAGCTGCTCGCGGAACTCGCGGCGCCCGCCGTGAACATCGAATCGATCCCGCTTCACGGCGATCTGTTCGGCAGCACCGCGCTGCTTGCCGCGTTGGTCGCGCAGCGCGACGTGACCGCTGCGCCGCCGGCCTTTCGCGCACTCGCCCAGACGCTGCGCGCCGCGAAGTACGCGGTGCTCGTCGGCGCCCCGGCGCGATTTCCCGCGCATGGCGCGTTGCTCGTCGAGCGCGTGCACTCTCTGATCAACCAACTGAACCGCGACACGCGCGCCGCCGCGTTGTGGATCGGCGGCGGCAACGGCGCGGCCACCGCGAACCAGGTGTTCACCTGGCTGTCGGGCTTGCCGTTGCGCTCGCGCGCGGGGCCGCGTGGGCTGGAGCACGAACCGCTGGCGTTCGGCGCGGCGCGTGTGCTGGGCGACGCCGCGGCCGATTGTTTGCTGTGGGTGTCGAGCTTCGACGCCGACCCGGCTTTGAGCCCGCCGCCGCGCACCGAGCTGCCGCTGATCGTGCTCGGCCCACCCTCGCTCGCCGCGACCTGTGCCAGGGCGGGCAGCGTGTTCATCGCCGTCGCGACGCCCGGCATGGGCAGCAGCGGCCATGTGTTTCGCACCGACGGCACGGTGCTGATGCCGCTGCGAGCGCTGCGCGAGAGCCATTTGCCGAGCGTCGCCCACGTGGCGCAGCGCATCTTGCAGGCGTTGAACGAGGAGCGAGCTCAGTGAGCAGCGTACTGCTGCGCGGCGGTCGCATCGTCGACCCTGCCAATCCCGAAGCACCGCAGTGGCGCGACCTCGCCGTGCGCGACGGCCGGGTGATCGAGCCGCTGGCCGAAGGTGGCGGGGTCAAACGCTACGATGAAGTGGTCGACGTGAGCGGCTGCGTCGTGATGGCCGGCGGCATCGACCTGCACACCCACATCGGCGGCGGCAAAGTGAACCTGGCGCGTTTGTTGATGGTGGAAGACCACCGCGCGGGCGCCGAGCCGATCGCGCTGCCGGGCAATGCGCTCGAGCTCGCGTCGTGCGGCACTTGCACGCCCGGCACGCTCGCCACCGGTTACCGCTATGTCGAGATGGGCTACACGGCGGCGTTCGAGCCGGCGATGGTGGCGAGCAACGCGCGCCACGCGCACATGGAAATGGGCGACGTTCCCGTGCTCGACCACGGCGCCTACGTGATGCTCGGCAACGACGAACTGTTCCTGCAATTGCTCGCCGAGGGCGGGCCGGACGGACGCAATTTCGATCAACTGCGCGACTACACGGCGTGGACCATCAATGCCAGCAAGGCCATGGGCGTGAAAGTGGTGAACCCGGGCGGCATCTCGGCGTTCAAGTTCAACCAGCGCAAGCTCGACGTGAACGAGCCCCATGTGCACGGGCAGGTCACGCCGCGCCAGGTGCTGCACACGCTGGCGCGCGCGCTGCACGAGCTGGGCGTCGCGCACCCGCTGCACATTCACGGCAGCAACCTCGGCGTGGCCGGCAACATCGAATCGACGCTGGAGACGATCGCCGCGCTCGAGGGCCTGCCGGCGCATCTGACGCATGTGCAGTTCCATGCTTATGGCAACGAAGGCGCGAAGAAATTTTCGTCGGCTGCGTTGCAACTTGCCGAGGCGGTGAACGCGAATCCCCGGATCAGCATCGACGTCGGCCAGATCATGTTCGGCCAGACCGTCACCGCCTCGGGCGACACGATGCGCCAGCACGCGAATTCCAGCCTCGGCAGCCCGCGCAAGTGGGTCGGCGCCGACATCGAAGGCATCGCCGGTTGCGGTGTCGTGCCGTTTCGATACCGCGAGCAGAGCTATGTGAATGCGCTGCAATGGGCGATCGGTCTGGAGATCTTTCTGCTCGTCAACAACCCCTGGCAGGTCGTGCTGACGACCGACCACCCGAACGGCGGCCCTTTCACGAGTTACCCGCACCTGATCCGCCTGTTGATGGACCGCGACTTCCGCAACGAGCAACTCGCCAAGCTGCACCCGGACGTGGCCGCGAACAGCGCGCTGCGCTCGATCGCGTGCGAGCTGACGCTGGAAGAGATTGCCGTGATGACGCGCGCCGCGCCAGCCAGGCTGCTGGGCCTGCGCAGCCGCGGCCAGCTCGGCGTGAGCGCGGCGGCGGACATCGCGGTGTACCGCGACACGCCAAACCGCGAAGCGATGTTCACGACGCCGGAGCATGTGTTCAAGGACGGCATGCGTGTCGCGCGCGCCGGGAGAATCGTCGCCACGCCGGTGGGCGGCACGCATTTCACGACACCCGGCTACGACCGCGCGATCGAAAAAACCTTGCGCCGGCACTGGCAGGCGCACGGGGCTATCCACTTCGACAACGTCGCGATCGGCAACGACGAGTTGTGCGCCTGCTGCAATGGCGGCAAGTTGCTGCCGGCGGCGTGTTTCGGCGCCGAATGATGAGGCGACCTGACTAGCGACATGGCTCAGCCGCGATTCCGCCCTCACCCCAACCCTCTCCCGCAAGCGGGAGAGGGAGAAGAACCGGCTCCCTTGTAGCTTTCATCTTGAGCTTTTTGTCTTTTCAAAGGAGACTTTCTTGATCATCGTGGTAGGAGGCTGTGGGCAAGTGGGCAGAGGCCGGCGCGGTGGGC
>JANOLA010000125.1:0-3286 GCA_031419535.1 Burkholderiales bacterium
TGGGGCGCTTGTCGACCGAAAAAGTCGTCTTTCTCGGCGCCTCCACCGGCGGCACCGAGGCCACGAAAGAAGTGTTGATGCGGCTGCCGGCCGATGCGCCGGCGGTGATGATCACCCAGCACATGCCGCCCGGCTTCACGAAGAGCTATGCGGCGCGGCTGAACGGCCTTTGCAGCATTGCCGTCGCGGAAGCGGTCGACGGCGAACGTGTGCTGCCCGGTCACGCCTACATCGCGCCGGGTGGCTTGCAGATGAGCGTGGAACGTTCCGGCGCGAACTACATCGCGCGGGTGCGCGAAGGCGAGCCGGTGAACCGGCACATGCCGTCGGTGGAAGTGCTGTTCAAGTCCGCCGCGCGGATCGTCGGGCCCAATGCGCTGGGCATCATGCTCACGGGAATGGGCGCGGACGGCGCGACGGCGATGAAGCTCATGCGCGACGCGGGCAGCTACAACCTGGTGCAAGACGAAGCCACCTGCGTCGTGTTCGGCATGCCCAAGGAAGCCATCGCCGCCGGCGCCGCCAACGAAGTGCTGCCGCTGACGCAGATCGCGGGCAAGCTGCTGGAGCACCTGCGCCGCTCGGGCGTGGCGGCGAGCAACCGGGTGTAGCAGAGCCTGCCGGTCTTGGCGCGCGGGGCTCGGTGCTGCGTCAAAGGCTCTGCGTGCCTCTGGCGCGTCATGCCGACGGCGCGCGCAGCCCGGCAACATCGAGCGCCAGCCGGTACGCCTTGCACGCGGCCTTCCACTGGCGTCGATCGCGATCCTCGATCGTGCTCCACTCGATGTCGTCCGGTGACAGCCCACAGGCGCCCCACCCGTCACGCGCCAGCATGTCCGCCAGGGCCCAGGCGGGCGCGAGGGCGCCGTTCTCGAGGCCCTTGCGCGACGCTTCGAACCAGGCAACGGGGCGCGCCGACACGCTGAAGCGATCCACCGTGTACACCGGCATCGAAGCTTGCACCGCGACGTCCGGACGGATTTGAATCTGAGTCGTCCAGCCGCGTCGGCGCAGCGCCTCGACACCCACGATCACTGCACTCGGCATGGCACGGCGCAGACATTCCTCCCAATCGACGCGTGGTTGCACGAGCAGGTTCGCGAAGGTGTCGCTGTGCCCGCCCAGCGCCTGTACCAGGCCGCGCTTCTTCCACAGGTAGAGATACTGGGAGGCGTTCTTCGACGTCCAGCGAAAGCGAACCGTCAGATCCCTGCCGCTGAAGATCGCCGGCAAGGACAGCACGCGCTGCAGCGCCGACACGGGCCGATCCGCCGCGCCCTTCGATCCCTTAGCTTGGGTCATCGCTTTGATCGGCGGCCGAGCGGCGCTTTCCAGACACGAGCGCCTGCATCGCAACGATCGCGCCCGCCAGCGAGTGCGCCGCCGCCGAGATCATGGTTTGCACATCGGCCGCTTTCAGCGGCCAGCTCGATGGCAGCCAGCGCGCAAGATCGCGGGCGATGGCATCGCGTCGACCCGGCAATTGCGCCAGCCTTGCCTTGGCCTTCAGGGTCCAGGTGTCGGCGGTTTCATTCGGATAGGTCGCGAGTCGCAGCGCAAGATCTTGTGAAGTGCACACAAGATCGGGCTCGCGCTCGCGCAGCCAATGCAGGTCGAAGACGTCGCGCGGCTTCAGGTATCTGCGCGCCGCCAATGCAAATACCTTGTCGGCATGAATTTCCTTCGTACTCAGCGAAGGAACGAAAGCCTGTGCCTGCGCAGCCGGGCCCGCCAGCAAACGAACCTGAGCCACCTTCACGTCCAGGGCTCGCAAGGCGCTTGCAGGCGTCTGCCACAGTTCCACCTTGACGCGCACCGCGCCGATCAGCGAAGCGCGCACCAGGTGCAGGCTGGTGCCCCCCTGGAAGGCCAGGTCACCGGGCGCCCAGCGTCTGGACGCTACCAACGCCTCCAGCACCGCAACCTGCAAGGTCTGGCGCAAGTCGAAGGCCCCGGTGCTTGACAGGGTGCGCTTGACCACGACGAAATTATCTAATGAACTTTAGATAAGTCAAATCGTTCGTGAATCCTGAAGGGGATGCGCGCGAAATCGCGTCGCAATCCGCGAACGCTTGGCACCGCCTTCACGCCACCCGCCGACGCTGCGCACGGCAGCGACTGATGGCAAAACGCCCGCCTATTCGGCGCATCCACTGGCCGCGCCGATTCCATACTTTGAGCATGCCTCGAGGGAACTCGAGGCCGTCGATCCCGGCGTGCGCCGGGACGACAGACCCGCGCGCCCGAGTCACCCCACACCCATGAGCAACCAGGTTCTTTCGCAAAACGAAGTCGATGCCCTGCTGCAGGGCATCACCGGCGAGAGCCAGAAGCCCGACGAAGAAGCGGTGCAGCTCGGTGGCACGCGCGACTACGACCTCGCCAGCCAGGAACGCATCGTGCGTGGGCGCATGCCCACGATGGAGATCGTCAACGAGCGCTTCGCGCGCAACATCCGAATCGGCCTGTTCAACCTGGTGCGCAAGAACCCGGAGATCGCGATCAACGGCGTCAAGGTGCAGAAGTACAGCGACTTCCTGCGCGAAATCGTGGTGCCCACCAACTTCAACATCATGAGCGTTCGGCCGTTGCGTGGCTCCGGGCTCATCGTGTGCGAACCCACTCTCGTGTTCGCCGAGATCGACTCGCTGTTCGGCGGCAGCGGCAAGTACCACACGCGCATCGAAGGGCGCGACTTTTCGCCGACCGAGCAGCGCATCATCCAGCGCCTGGTCGAGACGATCTCAACCGAGTACAAGAAAGCCTGGCACGGCGTGTACCCGCTGGAGCTGGAGTACCAGCGCTCGGAGATGCTGGCGCAGTTCGCGAACATCGCCGCGCCGAGCGAGATCGTCGTCGCGACCTCGTTCACGCTGGAGATCGGCGACAAGTCCGGCACGATCCACTTCTGCATCCCGTACGCGACGCTCGAGCCGATCCGCGACATCCTGTACTCCACCGCGCAGGGCGACTCGAACGAGCCCGACCGGCGCTGGGTGAACCTGCTCAAGGAACAGATTCAACCGGCCGAGGTGGAACTGGTGGCCACGCTGGCGAGCGCCAATGCCACGGTGGCGCAGTTGCTGTCGCTCGAACCCGGAGACTTTTTCGAGCTCGACCTGAAGCCCATCATCCAGGCCAAGGTGTCGGGCGTGCCGCTGTTCGAGGGCCACTACGGCCTGAGCAACGGCAGGTACGCGAAGATCGTCGAGCAGTTGCTGACGCATGCCACGAAAGGCGTGCTGGGCGAGCCGCAGTTCGATTGCGCCGCGCCGCGCGGGGCTCG
>JANOLA010000126.1:0-3910 GCA_031419535.1 Burkholderiales bacterium
CGCAAGGCGCCGGTCGGCCGCGCGCGCGAAGTGCGTTTGCAAACGCCGAGCGGTGAATTCGCGAAAGACGTCGGCCGCATCGATTTCGCGTCGTCCAGCGTCGATGCGCGCCTGGGCACGGTGCAATTGCGCGCCGAGTTCAACAATGCGAGCGGCACCTGGTTGCCCGGGCAGTTCGTGCGCGTGCAGGTGAGCACCGGCGAGCAAGACGCGTTTCTGGTGCCGCAGGTCGCCGTGGTGAGCGGCGAGCAGGGCCGCTTCGTCTGGTTGATCGGTCCCGAGGGCAAGGCAACCGCGCGCCCGGTGCAGGCCGGCGCGTGGCTCGGCAGCGATTGGGTGATCCGCTCTGGCCTCGCGCCGGGGGACCAGGTGATCACGAGCAATCTGATCAAGATGCGCCCCGGTGCGCCGGTGCAGTTGGCGCCAGCGCCAGCGGGTGTGCCCACGGGTGCAGCGGCCGGTGCTTCCGCACCGAAGCAGTAGGCGCAAGCGCATGTCCCGCTTCTTCATCGAACGTCCGGTCTTCGCCAGCGTGCTCGCGCTCGTGCTCGTGATCGCCGGGCTGATGGCGGCACGCTCGCTGCCGATCGCGCAGTACCCGGAGATCGCGCCGCCCACCGTGATCATCACCGCCGTCTACCCCGGCGCATCGGCCGAGACGCTGGCGTTCACGGTGGCCGCGCCGATCGAGGAGCAGCTCTCGGGAATCGAGAACCTGCTGTACACCAACTCGAATTCGGCGTCGAACGGCCAGACCACGATCACCGCCACGTTCGAGGCCGGCACCGACATCGACAAGGCCACGTTCAACGTCAACAACCGGGTGCAGCTCGCCACGCCGCGCCTGCCCGACGAAGTGCGGCGCAACGGCGTGCAGGTGGCGAAGCGCTCGACCAACTTCCTGCTCGTGATCGCGATCAATTCGCCCGACCAGTCGCACGACGCGCTGTACCTGTCGAACTACGCGACGCAAAACGTGCTCGACGAGATCAAGCGCATTCCCGGCACCGCCGGCGTGTTCGTGTTCGGCGCGCGCGACTACTCGATGCGCCTGTGGCTGCAGCCCGACCGCATGGCGAGCCTGGGGCTGACCACCAACGACATCGCGTTGGCCGTGAACGCGCAGAACGCGCAGTTCGCGGCGGGCAAGATCGGCGCGCCGCCGTCGCTGCCGGGCCAGCAACTGGAGTACACCGTCACCGCGCGCGGGCGGCTGGTGCGGCCCGAGGAGTTCGGCAACATCGTGCTGCGTTCGTCCGCCACCGGCGGCACCTTGCGGCTGCGCGACGTGGCGCGAATCGAGCTCGGCGCGCAGAGCTACGACACCGACAACTCGGTGAACGGCCAGCCGGCGATCGCGCTCGCGGTGCTGCTCGCGCCCGGGGCGAACGCGCTGGACACCGCGGCGGGCGTGAAGGCGCGCATCGCGCAACTCAAGCGCGAGCGCTTTCCCCCGGGGGTCGACTACCTGATCCCTTACGACACCACGCTGTTCGTGCAGGCGTCGATCAAGGCGGTGCTGGAAACGATTCTCGAAGCCGCGCTGATCGTGCTGGCCGTCGTGTTCGTGTTCCTGCAATCCTGGCGCGCCACGCTGATCCCGATGCTGGCCGTGCCGGTGTCGCTGATCGGCACCTTCGCGGGCCTGTACATGTTCGGCTTCTCGATCAATACGCTGACCCTCTTCGCGATGGTGCTGGCGATCGGCATCGTGGTGGATGACGCGATCGTCGTGCTGGAAAACGTGGAGCGGCTGATGCGCGAAGAGGGCATGACGCCGATGGCCGCTTCGTTAGAGGCGATGCGCGAAGTGCAGGGCGCGGTGATCGGCATCGTGCTCGTGCTGTGCGCGGTGTTCATTCCGGTGGCGTTTCTGGGCGGCATCGCCGGCCAGTTGTACCGGCAGTTCGCGGTGACGGTGACGATCGCGGTGGTGCTCTCGGGCGTGGTGGCGCTCACGCTCACGCCCGCGCTGTGCGCGATTCTTCTCAAGCCGGGACACAGCGCGCTGGGTGTGAAGCTCTTCAAGCCGTTCAATGTGGCGTTCGGCTGGGTCACCCGGCGCTTCTTAGACGCAGTCGGTCTGGCGCTGCGCCACCGCATCGTCTCGCTCGTGCTGTTCGGGTTTGTGCTGGGCGGCGTGGCGTGGCTATTGCAGCGCGTTCCGGGCAGCTTCGTGCCGCCGGAAGACCAGGGCTACATCATCGCGATCGGCCAGTTGCCCGACGGCGCGACGCTGGAGCGAACCGCCAAGACGACGGAACAGTTGCGGCGGATGTTGAAGGACAACGCCGCCATCTCCAACATCTTCATCGTCAACGGCTTCGACCTGATCAGCGGCGGCAGCAAGAGCAGCGCGGCGACGATCTTCATGCCGATGAAGCCTTGGGAGCAACGCACACAGACGTCGATGCAACTCGCCGGGCAGGTGAGCGGCCTGGGTTTCATGGCGCTGCCCGACGGCGTGGTGTTCGCGTTCAACCCGCCGCCGATCCTGGGTCTGGGCCAGGCGGGTGGCTACGAGGTCTACGTGCAGGGCCGCAACGACCCCGACCCGAAGCGCCTGGCGCAGGTGACGCAGGACTTCACCGCCGCGATCGCGCAGCGCCCCGAGCTCACGCCGGCGCAATCTTTCTTCCGCGCCAGCGTGCCTCAACTTCGTGTTGAAGTGGACCGCGAAAAAGCGCTCGCACTCGGCGTTCCGGTGAACGAGGTGTTCGCGGCGCTGCAGGCGCAGATGGGGTCGTTGTACGTGAACGACTTCAACCTGTCCGGGCGCACCTACCGCGTGACGATGCAGGCCGACGCGCCGTTTCGCTCCAAGCCCGACGACCTGGGGCGCATCTATGTGCGTTCCGCGACGAGTGGTCAGATGGTCTCGCTGCAAACGCTGATCACGGTGACCGACATCGTCGGCCCCGAGCAGGTGGAGCGCTACAACAGCTACATCGCCGCCAAGGTGCTCGGCGGCGCGAAGCCAGGCTTCAGCTCGGGCGAGGCGATCCGCGCGGTGGAAGAAACCGCGCGCGCCGTGTTGCCGCCGGGCTACCAGATCGAATGGACCGGCCAGGCGTTCCAGGAAAAGCGCGCCGGCAACGCGTCGCTGTTCGCGTTCGGCTTCGCGCTGATCATGGTCTACCTGATCCTCGCGGCGCTGTATGAGCGCTGGGGTGTGCCGCTGGCCGTGGTGCTGGCGGTGCCGTTCGCGCTGCTCGGGGCGCTGGGGTTCGTGTTCTTGCGCCACATGGAGAACGACATCTATTTCCAGATCGGACTGATCGTCCTGATCGGCCTGGCGGCGAAGAACGCGATCCTGATCGCCGAGTTCGCGATGCAAGGCATGGAGGCGGGCGCCACGGCGCGCGAAGCGGCGGCAGACGCGGCTCGGCTGCGCTTTCGGCCGATCGTGATGACCTCGCTCGCGTTCGTGCTTGGCGTCGTGCCGCTCGTGCTCGCCACCGGTGCGGGCGCGGCGGCGCGGCAAAGCATGGGCTCGGGCGTGTTCGGCGGAATGATCGTCGCGACCTTCATCGCGCCGATCTTCGTGCCGCTGTTCTTCACGCTGCTCGCGCGCAAGGCGCGGACTGTGCATTCGCATGGTCACGCGGTGTCGCCGGTGCATCCTGGGGCTGCGGTGGGGTACATGTCGTGTGCGCGGGTTTCGACGAGGTAAACTTCTCCCTCTCCCGCTTGGGGTAGTGGGGCGGGGTGAGGGTGGAGGCATGGGGCACCGAGGTTGGCCGCCAGCCCTCACCCCCACCCTCACCCCAGCCCTCTCCCAAAGGGAGAGGGAGCAAGAGAGCAGCGGTGAAATCGTGGGCGCTGCTCGGCGTCGTTGCGTTAGGTGGCTGCGCGACCGAGCCGAAGATCACGCGGCCCGCCGTGGCACTGCCGGCGCAGTTCACGCCAG
>JANOLA010000127.1:0-6404 GCA_031419535.1 Burkholderiales bacterium
GTTGCGCGCGAAGAAGACCGGGTCGCTGCCGGTCAATGCGCCGGAGAGATCGGCGCCCGGCAGGTCGGCGATCATCTTCACGCCCGTCATCTTCGCCCCGGTGAAGATCGGCATTTTCTTCACCGATCCACCCAGCACGACGACCGACAGCAGGCTCGCGCCGCTCAGGTCGGCGCCGCTGAAGTCCGTGCCCATCAGCCACGCGCCGTTCAGATTGGCCGAGCGAAGGTCGCTGCCGCGGAATTTGCAGTTCACGAGCCTGCTCGCGAAGAGGCTCGCGCCCTGCAACTTGGCGTGTTGAAAGTCGATTCCGCTGAGGTCGAGATCGGAAAGGTCCTTGCCCGACAGGTCGGCCGGCGCCGCGGCCGTCGCGCCGCGGAGCCGTGCCTTGACTTGTTCGGCCGACAGGTCGGCAGCCAACGACGCAGTCGAAGCAATCGCCACCAACGCGGCAGAGAAAGTCGAATGCACGAAGCCGCGGCGCATCGGGTTGTCAGGGGAATTCATTCGAGTCCTCTGGAAATGGTCCGACTCGTGGACCTGGCTGGGACGAGCTACGGCAATTGAACGAAGCGCGCGGTGAACCGGCGTGCGAACGGAGCGAGGAAATAGATCACCGGCACTGCCACGACGTAGGCGACTGCGAACGCCTTCGCCCACAGCAGCAGGAAGTTCGCCGGCCAGCCGACGTTGACGCTCGTGATCACGAAGGTCATGATCAAAACCATGAGGGCCGCCATCACCAACGAGAACACGAGATGGAAGCGCGACTTGGGCAGTTTGCTCACGGGCAGGCGCTCCATTCGCCAGGCACCTTTCCCACCAGCAGCAGAAAACTCTCGAAGGGCCCCATGTTGTTCATGGCCTCCAGCATCGGGCCCTCGAAATTGAGGCGGCCGAACATCATGGCGCGCATCGGGCCGTATTCGCCGGAACCCATCTCGCGCCACCGTGTCGATTCGGCCCACATCAGGTAGTCGGCGCCGCCGTCTAGTTTCGCGGTCTTGGCGGCGCCGCCATAGGTGCAGATTGCCTTGTTGTCCTTGAGCGCGATCTGCATTTCAATGCGCGGGCTCTTGAGGCAATCGCCGCGGAAGATCTGCATCGCCTTGAAGCCGCGACCGGCGTCGTTTTTGATCCATTCCGATTCGAGGAGCTTGACCGTCAGCGTTGCATCGGCGTTCCATGCGACGCACATCGCTTCGGCCCAGAGCGCCGACATCGCGACCGGCGACTGCGCGAGGGTGGGGGTCGCCGCGCACGCGCAAGCGGCGAGAAGGGCGACCACAAGCGGTTTTCGAATGGATGTCATGGCGTCAGGCCTCGATGGGTTGGGAGACGGCCGCTGTGCGCACGGCCACCGCTCGCGCCGCGAACCAATCGAGTTGATCGCGCAGCTTCACGACTTCGCCGACGATCGTCAGGCACGGCGATTCGAGCCCGGCGCGCTCGACCTGTTGCGCGAGTGTGGCCAGCGTTGCGCTGACGACGCGCTGTTGGCTCAGCGTGCCGTGCGCCACCACGGCAACTGGCCAGTGGGGCGGCAGGCCGTGCGCGATCAGCTGTTCGCAAATTGTCGAGAGGCCAGAGAGGCCCATGTAGATCACGACCGTCTGGCGCGGCCGGGCGAGCGAGGGCCAATCGAGGTCGCAGGTGCCGTCTTTCAGATGGCCGGTCACGAACAAACAGCTTTGCGCGAACTTGCGGTGCGTCAGCGGAATTCCGGCGTACGCCGCGACGCCGCACGCCGCGGTGACGCCGGGCACCACTTCGAACGGCACGCCCATCGCCGCCAGCGCTTGCAGCTCTTCGCCGCCGCGGCCGAAGATGAACGGATCGCCGCCCTTGAGCCGCACGACGTTGCGGCCCTCACGCGCCAGGCGCACGAGCAACTGGTTGATGTCGGGCTGCGCCATGCTGTGCCGGCAGCGTTCCTTACCCACGTAGATGCGTTCGGCCTGCGCGCCGATCAGCGCGAGCACGCCCGCGCCGATCAAGTGGTCATAGACCACCACGTCGGCCTGCTCCAGCAGACGCGCGGCGCGCAGCGTCAGCAGGTCGGGGTCGCCCGGGCCGGCACCGACCAGCCAGACCCGGCCCATATTGGTGGAAAGCCCGGTGGCAAGCCCGGCGGCGAGCATCTTGTTCAAGTCAACGAAGGAATTCATCGCGCGCTTCCCCGCGGCTCAATTGCGGCTGCCACAGCCGCCCGTGGCACACCCGCCGTTGCCGCAGCCGCCGCTGGCCTTGGGAGCGGCAGTTGCGCAGCCTGACGCTGCGCGCGTCATCTCGGGCGCAGGGATGAAGACGAAGTCGTGGCGTCCGGGTTCGATTTCAACGAAGTCGAGCACCGTGTCTTCGAGCAGCATCTGGCTCGGTGAGGCAACGACGACTTTCAGGCCGTTGAAGACGGCCGGCGTGTCGTCGTCGCCTTCATCGTCGAAGCCCATGCCGTATTCAATGGAGCCGTCGGCGATCTGGCGCGCGGCGACGCGCAGCGCCATGCCCGCGGCGTTGCTGCGTGCGGCGGCGGCGATGAGTTCCTGGGCGGCGCAAGGGGTGACGGTCAGCATCGGTTTCTCCTCGAGAGTCTTGAATTCAGGGGCTCAGCATCGTGCTGAGGTGCGCCGGCGCGGCGCGCCGGCTGCGCGCCTGCGCGCGTACGAAGGCCACAAATCGCTGCGCCCACAGCGACCCGGCGTTGTTGCGCAAGTGCGCGTAGGAGGCCAGCAAGTTGTGCACCAGCACGCCGTCGTGGGTGCCGTCGATGCCGTGGCCGCGCTCGACGCGGTAGGCAAAGGGCAGGGTGGGGTCGAGGTTTTCGAGGCTCGAGTGGTGGAACTCATGGCCGCGCAGCGACACTGCGCGGCCGGCCGCATCGCGGGGCGCCCAGGGCATGGCGGCAGTCTCGACAAGCTGCACGTAGCCTCGGCCCACTGGCCGCGGGTGCATCACGGTGTCGCCGGGAATGGCGCCCACCATCTGTGCCGTGCGCCCCTGCCAGGTGATGCTGCGCGACAGATACATCAGCCCGCCGCATTCGGCATAGGTGGGCAGCCCCGCTTCGATGGCCGCACGCATTGCGCTGCGCATGGCCACGTTGGTCTCGAGTTCGGCCATGCACGCTTCTGGGAAGCCGCCACCGATGAACAGGCCGTCCACGGCAGGCAGATGCTGATCGTGCAGGGTGTCGATCGGCACCAGTTCGGCGCCCGCTGCCTCGAGGGCCGCAAGGTCGTCGGTGTAGTAGAAACCGAATGCGCGGTCACGCGCGATCGCGATGCGCACACTGGGCCCTGCGGTGGGGCGCGCGCGCGTCGCGGTGGGGGCCGTGCGCGCGGCACCCCCCAGATCGAGCGCACCGGCGCTGGCACCGAGCGACAGCACGCGAGCCAGATCCACCTGAGCCGCGATCACGTTGCCGATGTCGCGAACCCGCGCGTGCGCGTCGCCGACTTCGGCACAGGGCATCAGGCCGAGATGTCGCTCGAGAACGCCTAAGCGCGGGTCTTCGGCCACCGCGCCGAGCACGGGAACGTCGGTGTAGTGTTCGATCACGGCGCGCAGCTTGGCTTCGTGGCGCGAGCCGCCCACGCGGTTCAGGATCACGCCGCCGATGCGGATATTGCGGTCGAACGCCTGGTAGCCCAGGATCAGCGGCGCGATGCCGCGCGTCATGCCGCGTGCATCGAGCACCAGCAGCACTGGCAAACCGAAGCGTTGCGCGAGCGCGGCGTTGCTGTTGCTGCCGTCCAGCGCCAGACCGTCGTACAGGCCCTTGTTGCCCTCCACCAGGGCGAGGTCGGCACCGCGCAAGGCGCCGCTGAAGCAACGCTCGAGTGCGGCGTCGTCCATCAGGTGGGCGTCGAGGTTGAAGCAGGGGCGCTGCGCGGCCAGGGCAAGCCACATCGGGTCGATGTAGTCGGGCCCCTTCTTGAACGGCTGCACCCGTCGACCCTGCGCCGTGAACGCGGCACACAGGCCGAGCGTGACCGTGGTCTTGCCCGAAGACTTGTGGGCGGCGGAGATCATGAGGCGGTTCATGTCAGCTGCTCCACCGCTTGTTGCGCTACCCGCCACCCGCCACGCGCCACTCGCGAGCCGCCACTCGCGACGTGTGGAACGAACAGCGTTGCGAGATGAGCGGTCGTGGCCCGTTGCTGCTGTTTACTCGGGCCCGCTCCCACTTGCGAGGGCCGGCGCCGCGCCGCTGTCTGCACGCACGAGCAACGTACAAACGGCAGCAACTGGCCGAAATCTGTCACGCGTCGAGTGCTGCAAGCGACTGGAGCAAAGAACATGATTCAGGCCTTCGTCGCCGCGTCGTGCGGCATGAAGTCGAGGGCGCGTACGGCGCCGAGCGTGATCACGAAGGCCACCGCCAGGCCGCCCATGCCGAGCAGGAATTCGGGCAGCGATGGCACGTAGGTCGCCACCTGACCATCGCCAAAACTGCTCTTCTCGACGAAGCCGGGGAAAATTTCCATCGGGTACGCCTGGCCGCCGATGATGAAGACGAACAGCCAGGCGAACGAGCCGGCGACGACGAGCAGCGACGCCGCGAGTGTGCAGCGCGTGCCGCCGAGTTTCGGGTGGAAGAGCAACAGCAGCGGCAGCAGCGAACCAGCGAGCACGAAGCCGGCCCAGAACAACCACGCATACACCGCGCCGCCTTGCGCGCCGAGCAGGACGAAGGCTTCGAACGTTTGCTGGCGCGCGAAGTACACCGCGTTCAGGTGTTGCATCGCCACCATGTAGAGCGACGCGAGAACGAAGATGCCCAGCAGCCGCGCCATGCGGCGCTCGATGTCGGGCGCGAGCTTCTGCCTGTTCCAGGCGTAAAGCAGCGCCTGCGCGAGCAGAAAGACCGCGAGCCCCCAGCCAAGCGACAGCACGATGAACAGCGGCGCCAGCAATGCCGACTGGTACGCCGGCCGCGCGACCAGAAAACCGAAGATCGAGCCCGTGCCGGTGGTCAGCACGAAGCGCCAGAACATCGCGAGCATGCCCACCGGTGTGGTCCACGCATTTCGCCGGTGCTCGAACAGCGTCCACAGATAGACGACGACGATTGCCGCCATGCCGGAATAGAGGAAGACGTTCCACGCGAAGACGGACGCGAAGTTGAAGTGCGTCGCGGCGACGATCACGCGCTCCGGCCGGCCCAGGTCGAGCATCAGCACCATCAAGCCGCCGGCGAGCAGCGCCAGGCAGAGCAGCCCTGACAGCGCGGCGCGCGGTTTGTAGGCGGCCTGGCCGAACACCGAGCCGAGCGAGGCGACGTTGAGCACGCCCGACGCTGCGACGATCATGAAGATCGCGAAGACATGCGGCAGGCCCCACACGACCCGGTTGTTCATGCCCGTCACCACGTGGCCGTGCACATCCATGTAGTGCGCGGCTGCCAGCCCGATCGCGAGCAGCGCACCGCCCGCACCGAGCAGCGCCCAGAAGCCGCGCGTCTGCAGCGTCGGGTTCGCACTCAGCCTCATACCGGCCCCCGATAACGAACGCCGGGGTCAAGCTTCAGGTCAGCGCGCAATTGCACGGTGGGCAAGCTGCGAATCAAGCGCGACACCTCACTCTGCGAATCGTTCAGATCGCCGAACACGATCGCGCCATGGCCGGCCTGCGAACACGCCTCGGCGCAGGCCGTGGTCGGGTTGCCTGCGTCGAGCCGGTGCACGCACAGCGTGCAGCCCTCGACGCAGCCCTTGCCGCGTGGCACGTCGGGCTTTTGATCGGTGACTGCTTCGTGCACAAAGGATCGCGCCTGGTACGGACACGCGAGCACGCAGTAGCGGCAACCGATGCAACTGTGCCGGTCGACGAGCACGATGCCGTCGGCGCGCTTGAACGACGCGCCCGTGGGACAGACGTCGACGCACGGCGGATCCGCGCAGTGCTGGCACATCACCGGCGGCGACGCGCTGCGGCCGGTCTTCACCTCCTTGAGATCGATCTTGCGTATCCACTGCACATCGGTGGGGAGTGTGCCGCCCGACAGGCCGTTCTCGGTGTTGCAGGCAGTCACGCAATCGGTGCAGCCGCTTGCGCACTTGTTCGTGTCGATCAGCATGCCCCAGCGCACGGTGGGGTTCGCGCCGGTGCTGGGCTGCGCGGCGTGGGCAATTTCAATGAGTTGGATTCCAGGCGCAAGCGCAGCGCCGCCCAAGCCTGCGGCCGCGATGCCGAGGAAGCCGCGCCGGGTAGGTGAGGTGGTGGCGTCGCGCTTGTCGGCTTCGCTCATTTGAGCCTCGTCGCGATGGGCGAAGAATCAGTGTGCCCGGCCGTTACCCCCTCACCCCAACCCTCTCCCCCGGGTACGGTGGAGAGGGGGCCCGGAAGATCCATCTCACTCTGCCTTTCCCTCTCCCTCTCCCGCTTGCGGGAGAGGGAGAGGG
>JANOLA010000128.1:0-5089 GCA_031419535.1 Burkholderiales bacterium
AGCTGCGTGATGACACGGTAGACCGATGCCAGCAGCTTGGTCTTGGGGTGCGTCTTGTAGCCCTCTGGATCATTCGCCGCGAGCTTGCTCACCACCAACTCAAGCTCATCCAGTGCGGCCTTGAAGATCCGGTAGTAATACAGACGCCAGCCTTTCGCAATCATCGGCCGTCCTTACTCGACGTCGACGCCTTCGACCAATATTCCGATGCGGCGCAACTGATCGGCGTCGGCAGCGACGATGTCTCCGGGGTGCTCCGTCATCTGCTTGTCCATGAACTGGAGAAAGCTCGCCACGACGGGGTCACCCTCGTCCTCCTTGCGTTTGCGTTTGGAAGTCGGCCTGGCCGACACGAGCACGGTGCCGTCAGCGACGACCGTCACCTGCACCTTGCCGCTGAATTCGGGATGGGCGTGGAAGAACCCCGCCGGCAGGCGCATGCCGCGCGAGTTGCCAACTTGGACTACCGTGCCTTCGTATTTCTCCTGACGCTTGAGTTCACCCATCTGGACTCCTTTACCGCGTATCTACGCTTGTGATCACACTATTCTACGCGGCAAGATGCCTTCGCGCATAGGGAACCCGATCGTTTTCTGGCAGGCCCTCGTGGCCCTCTCGCGCCGCATTGACCGATTGGCATCGCGCGCCACGCCGAGTCCAGGGCGGACGCAGCCCGGCGTCAGCGCACCCTTGACGCGGCGCGGCACGCCCACACGCTGCCGTGCTCGGGCAGGATGCCCTCGGCGCCCTGCCCCCGAGCCCGTCCGGCGGCGAGGACATGCTCGTCGGCCTGGACCGAACCGCTTCAGCGCTCGATCTCGGAGCCGCGACGTAACTGCTCGGGTTGCGCAGGGGAGCGCAGCACATCGCGCGTGGGCGCGGCCTGCTTGCGCAGCATCGGCATGTCTTTCACAAACTCGATGATCTGCCGGGCCAGCTTGCGATCGTCGAGGCTGTCGGAGTGGGCCAAGGTCATGGCGATGCGCTTCCACGCGGCGAGCGACTCGTTGCGGCTGAGGCGTGTCGCAGTGCCAGCCTTGTTTGCCGGCCGGTGGGCTTGCGGGCGCCCCTCGTCCTGCGCCCTCTGGCGCCACAGCGACTCCCGGTTGCGGACCTCGCCACGCGTGGCCGGGCGCGTCGCATCGGCATCGATGCCCCGCTCGCGCAAGCGCTCGGCGAATGTCTCGCGCCAGCGCTGCGGATCGGCCTTGCGCGGATTCAGCCGCAGCCCGTGCTTGGACTCGGCCTTGACGCTCAGATGCACATGCGGGTTGGCCTGGTGCTCGTGCAAGACCATCACGTAGCGGTGTTCGGCGAACTCGATCTTGGCGAACTCGCGCGCGGCGCGCTGCACGGCGAGTGGGTCGGTGCCGCGTGGCATCGACAACATGATGTTGAAGGCCTCGCGGCGGTGACCTTCCTGGTCGATGCGGGCGCCACCGAACTGCCACCACTGGCGTTCGATCTCGCGCACGGCGTCCTTGCCGCGCTCGACCACGCCGCGATCGTCTTCGATGTCCAGGCGGCCTCCTTTGCTGATGTCGCGGAAGTGTGCGGCGATGGCGCCCATACCGCGGCCACCACCGGTGAACTTGACCATGACCTGGGGTGCACGGCGCACGGTCGCTTAGATGCGGGCGCGGACGGCTGCAGCCCGGTCCTGCGTCGCGTGCAGGTGTGGCTGCAGTTGCGGCGTATGGGATTTGACGATGCGGTTGCGTGGGTAGAACAGGCGCTCGCCCCATTCGATGAGGACGCCGTCGAGGTGCGCGTTTGCGCTCATGGTGATCTCCTTCGTGCTGCGACAG
The DNA here is from genome assembly GCA_031419535.1 of Burkholderiales bacterium. Classification (GTDB taxonomy): domain Bacteria; phylum Pseudomonadota; class Gammaproteobacteria; order Burkholderiales; family Burkholderiaceae_C; genus JAEMQF01. The sequence goes on from JANOLA010000128.1 coordinate 1,809, forward strand.
GTGCCGAACGGCGCCCGCCGATGCGCGCGGATGAGCACTCGGCCAGGATGGTGGCCACCTTGTCGAGGTGCGAGCGCACGTCGGAGTCCAGGTGGTCCAGGCGCTCGCGGTACTGAAGTGCCACGTCCATGGCCCCACGCCGCAGAAGCTGCGTGAGGTGGTTGATGTCGCGGCTGAGAACGGCCAGTTCCGCTGACGACTGGCTCAGCGCGGCGGCGGCGGCCGCGCGGTCGGCTGAGGCGGTGACAGGCGGCGCGCCATCGATCAATCGGGTGAGGTAGGCGCCGCGTGACAGGCCGGCGGCGCGGGCCTGGCGATCCAGACGCTGCGAGGCCAGGCGGGTCAGTCGAACGGAGAGCTTGACGTGCGGCGTGGGTGGCGTGGGTGAGGGGCCACCACCGAAGGCAGTGTCCTCGGTGATGGCAATGCTTGGGTCTGCATCCAATGCGACAGCCAGTGCGCTGCGCAAGACGTCGGCTTCGGTCATGTGGCGCTCGGCCGCGCGCGCCGCCAACGCAGCCCTGAGGCCACGCAGGTCGACGGTGAAGTACTCGCGTGCCATGGGGGCCATCGGTCAAGAACGGTCGCCCGTGCGGCGTACACAACAGAACGCGGCGGCGAGCCTATCCTGCAATCTCTCTTTTTTTACCCTCTTCATCTCGCTTCCTCAATGAGGTTTCTGATGGACGAGTGAGGGTCGGACTGTCCGACCCCTACACAGTCCGACTTGTGAGCTTCGCCACGCGCTGGCGCAGTGCGGCGAGGTCGGCGTCGACAAGCTGTTGCTCGACTTGCTGGATTCGGGTCAGCGTCAGTTCGAGTCGTGCGCAGTCCCGGTTGGCTTGGGCTAGCAGCGAAGTCGCACGTCGTTTGGAGCCGACCCGGTTCTCGGCCGGTGTCTGTTCGGCTCGGGCCACTGCGACCGCGGCGCGCGTAATCTCGGACTTGCCGGCCAGCAACGCGATCGCCAGCTCAGGCTGTGCGTCGTGGAGTTTGCTCAGCTCGTACAGGGTCTTGGGTGACGTGCAGCGGCCCGACTTCAAAGCCTCGCCCAGGTCTGTCGGCAACTCGAGCAACGCCAGGTGATGGGCCACGGTGGTCGGGGCCATCACGAGTCGTCGGGTAATCGCCGCGTTCGACTCGCCTCGGTCGGCTTCGCCTCGGATGAAGCGAGCCAGGTCCAGCGGCGTCAGGCCGTGTCGCTTCTGGTTCTCGGCCACCTGCGCGTACGGGTCTGCTGGTGCGTCGCGAACGACCACGGGCACTTCAAGGAGGCCGGCTCGCCTGGCCGCGCGCAGGCGCTTAGCGCCGAAGTGGACTTGGTAGCGGCCTTGCGCGTCAGCGGGATGAACGACGATGGGTTCCAAGATACCGCGCTCACGGATGTCGTCGGCGAGTTCGTCGAGTTCGGCGTCAGGAAACTCGGTGCGTGGGTTGTTCGGGTCTTCGTCAATGCGATCCAAGGGCACGACGAGCGGGCGCCCGTCGTTACTTGCTGCAGCGCTCGTCGATGATCTTGTCGAACGGATAGAGCGATCGTGTCGAGACGGCCGCCGGCCATCGTCGTGCGGCGCATCGGGTCTGGCATCGAGCAGCTCGAGCTGCTCGGCTTCGGGTTTGCTCCACGGCAAGCGCATGGCGCGATCGTGCTGTGGCTTGGTGCCGCGCCAAAGGCCCCCCGGATTTTATGCAGTCAGTCTCTTGACATGCCGGGAGGTACCCCGTGATGCCGAGTCGTCTCAACAGCAGCGTCAGGGCGTTGCGAAATTTTTCGACTTTCTGCGGCATAGCTGGCATCGGGCGGTGCTGCGGTGGGTTCTACCCGATCAGTGAGTGAGTTTGGCCGCGTCTGCGTCAGCAGGGTGTATCTCCCGTCCGAAAAACGTTCTATGTTTCGGACATGACAACCCCACTCCAGGCACCTTGCGCAAAGCGGACAGTCGACACCCGGTCACGGCCAGCCGGCGAACCGGGCAGTGAAGCCGGCATCGCACGCCTGGTGCGCCGCTCGAAGCCGGGAACCTGTCGGCGTCATTTGCAACACATTGTTCGCGCCAGTACGTTCACGCAAAGCATCGGCGGGTGCTCGGCAAAGGGCCACCATGGGTGCTTGACTGCATACGTATGCAGCCGCGTGCAGCCAGTCTGAGCCCGGCTCCTTCGATTTTTCGAAAAGCGGGTTTGCACGGAGTTTGTGGAGGGGGCCGCTTCGGCATAATGCATACGTATGCGCTCCTATTGCGGAGCCTGCCAAGTGCCCACATTCACGGGAAGCCAGCATGATCCACTACCTGAAGCGCGGCAAGGACGCCGCCTCTCTTGCCGCAGCTGACGTGAAGGTGCGTGCGACTGTCGAGGGAATCCTCGCCGACATCGAGAAGCGCGGCGATGACGCCGTGCGCGAGTATTCGCGCAAATTCGACCAATGGGATCCTGAGAGTTTCGTGCTCTCGAGCGCCGAGATCGAGGCGGCGGTGAAGAAACTCTCGCCGCGCGAGGTGGACGACATCCGCTTCGCACAGAAGCAGATCCGAAATTTCGCGCAGATCCAGCGCGACAGCATGTTGGACGTGGAGGTCGAAACGCTGCCGGGCGTGATCCTCGGCCACAAGCACATTCCGGTCAATGCAGTGGGCTGCTACATCCCCGGCGGAAAGTACCCGCTGATCGCTTCAGCCCACATGAGCGTGCTCACAGCCAAGGTCGCGGGCGTGCCGCGCGTGGTGTCCACGGCGCCGCCGTTCGAGGGCGCACCGCACCCGGCCATCGTCGCAGCGATGCACTTCGCTGGCGCCGACCAGATTCTCGTGCTCGGCGGCGTGCAGGCCGTCGCGGCCATGGCCATCGGCACGCCATCCATCGCACCGGTGGACATGATCGTCGGCCCAGGCAACATGTTCGTGGCCGAGGCCAAACGACAGCTCTATGGGCGTGTGGGTATCGACCTGTTCGCCGGCCCGACGGAAACCCTGGTGATCGCCGACGAATCCGTCGATGGCGAGATGTGCGCTGTCGACCTTCTGGGCCAGGCCGAGCATGGTCCGACTTCCCCTGCCGTGCTTCTCACCACCAGCGAGAGGCTGGCGCGCGACACCATGGCCGAGGTCGATCGACAGCTTGGCATCCTGCCCACCGCCGGCATCGCTCGCCAGAGCTGGGCCGACTTTGGCGAAGTCATCGTGTGCGACACGGTCGACGAGATGATCGCGAAGGCCGACGAGATCGCCTCGGAACATGTCCAGGTCATGACTGCCGACCCAGACCTATTCCTGCGCCGCATG
>JANOLA010000129.1:0-30919 GCA_031419535.1 Burkholderiales bacterium
CGCTATTGCGAGCGCTTCATCGTCACCTCGTGGGCCGACTACCTGCACCAGCGCTCCCGCGCGACGCTCGCCGACCAGGAACTCGAAGCGCAGGTGCGCGTGCACCTCGAGCCCGGCGCCGCAGTGACGACGCAGCATTACATTGCCGAGCTGTGATACGCAAAGACTGGCTCTAACCGTTCCCCAGGGCGGTGGCGGCGCCCCCGTTCTCCGGCCCACATTCGCGGGGCACCACCGAGACCCGCCCCAGACGGCGGCGTCATCACCGACCAAGCGCGCGAAGAGCCAGGACACCGCGAATGGGGCCGCCGACCGGGGGCACCACCACCGCCCTGCTGCAACCGACAGTGGCCCGCCACGAGGCGGTCTGCCAACCAAGTGCCGGGCCACCTGCCCTCGCGCGGAGCTGGCATGCGCGCAGCGAGGGACCGGTACGTCAGCGCCGCTTGTTGCCCACCAGCCGGCGCATGAGTCGCGTGGCCCACGAATCGCGCGGTGATGCCGTTCTCGCGGCGACCGTCGGCGCCGCGGCGCGGTTGGCATGATCACCTGCTGCAAGCCCGCCGGCCACCTGCGCCAGCGTCTCGAAGACGAGCCGGCGCGGGCTCAGGCGCAGTCCGAGGGTCTGCTCGATTTCGCTCACCGCACGCATCGCCAGCAGCGAGTGCCCGCCGAGGTCGAAGAAGTTGTCGCTGCGGGCGACGCTGTCCACGCCCAGCAGGCGCTTCCAGACTTCGGCGATCGCGCGCTCGTGCTCGGTGCCGAGCGCCTGCACGACCGGCGCTTCATTCGCCGCCGTGCCGGGGGGCGGCAACTGTGTCCGATCGAGTTTGCCGTTGGGCAGCAGGGGCAATGTTCCCATGGCGACGAAGTGCTGCGGCAGCATGTACTGTGGCAAGGTCGTGCGCAGATGGTCGCGCAGTTCGTGGGCCGCCGGCATCGCGCCGCGCGGCACGACGTAGGCGACGATGCGCACGTCGGTCGGCCGGTCTTCGCGCGCGATCACGACGGCGCGTGCCACGCCCGGGTGCGAACTCAAGTGCGCTTCGATTTCACCGAGTTCGATGCGGTGGCCGCGAATCTTCACCTGATGGTCCAGCCGCCCCAGGTGTTCGATCTGGCCGTCGTGGCGCCTGCGCCCGAGGTCGCCGGTGCGGTACATGCGCGCCGCCGGGTCGCTCACTGCGTCGATGTCGCGCACGAAGCGCTCGTCGGTCAGTTCGGGCCGGCGCAGGTAACCGAGCGCCACGCCGTCGCCGCCGATATAAATCTCGCCGGGAACGCCGATCGGACAAAGTTGGCCCGCGGCGTCGAGCACGTGCACCTGGGTGTTGGCGATCGGCTGGCCGATGCAGATGCCGGCGTCAATCTGTTCGACGCGCCAGCAGGTCGACCAGACGGTGGTCTCGGTCGGCCCATACATGTTCCACAGTTCGCCCACGCGTGCGAGCAACGCACGCGCCAGGTCGAGCGCCAGCGCCTCGCCGCCGATCAGCGCCTTGAAGCCGGGTGCGCCGCTCCAGCCGGCGTCGATCAACATGCGCCAGGTGGACGGCGTGGCCTGCATCAGCGTCGCCTGGCTGGCTTCGAGCAGCGCACGCAGCGCGCGGCCGTCGACGTTTTGTTCGGCGCTCGCCAGAACCACCTGCGCTCCCACCGACAAAGGCAATAGCAATTCGAGCACGGCGATGTCGAAGCTCAACGTCGTCACCGCGAGCACCTTGTCGTGCGCGCTCAATCCGGGCTGCCTGGCCATGCTGGCGAGGAAGTTCAGCACCGCACGGTGCGCAATCACCACACCCTTGGGCTTGCCGGTCGAGCCCGAGGTGTAGATCACAGAGGCCGGGTCGGCGCCCTGCGCGTCGAACTCTGCGTCGGGGGCGAGCGCGGTGTCGGCGTGGCTCTGGATGTCCGCCGCGTCGGCGTCCAGCCAAAGCGAGTCGCCGCGCGGCCAGTCGAGCGCCTGCGCGTGCGCGCTTTGCGTCACCAACAGCGTCAACTGCGCGTCGCCAGCCATCGTCGCCAGCCGCTGCGCCGGGTAGGCCGGATCCAGCGGCACGTAGGCCGCGCCGGCCTTCAGGATCGCGAGTTGCGCCACCACCATCGCATGGGTGCGGTGCACGCACAGGCCCACCAACGCGCCACGCCCGATGCCGCGGGCGCGCAGCGCTCGCGCGAGGCGGTTGCTGTGCGCGTCGAGCTCGGCGTAGCTGAGCGTCGTGCCCGAGTCCTGCAGGGCCGGCTGCGCCGCCCAGCGCCGCGCCGAAGCGCTCAGCAAATCGCCCAGGTTGCGCTGGGCAGGACGCGTCTGCTGGGTCCGGTTCCAGTGCGCCAGGTCGCCGCGTTGCGCGGTGCCGAGCAGGTCGATGCCTTGAATGCGCTGTGCCGCGTCGCCGAGCACGCTGTTCAGCAGCAGCAGGTAGGAAGACAGCAGGCGCCGCGCGCCAGCGGTGCTGAACAGATCGGTCGAATACGTCAGCTCGCACTCGCGGCGGGTGTCCAGGTCCACCAGCAGCGTGAGTTCGAACTGTGCGGCCGGCAGATCCACGTCGAACGCTTGCGCCTGAAGGCCCTCGAAGCAGTCGAGGCGCAACGGCGCGTTGACCAGGTTGAACATCACCTGCACCAGGGGCGCGCGATGCGGGTCGCGCGGCGCGTCGACCTGCTGCGCCACTTGCTCGAACGGCGTCTCCTGGTGGGCATCGGCCTGCAACGCGGTTTCCTTGACCTGCGCCAGCAACTCGGCGAAGCTGGGGTTTCCCGACAGGTCGCAGCGCAGCGCCAGGGTATTGATGAGCGTTCCCACCAGCGATTCGGCGTGCACGTCCAGGCGGTTCGCCACCGGCACGGCGACGCCGATGTCGGTGTGGCTGGCGATTCGCGCCAGCAGCACCTGGAAGCCGGCGAGCAGCGCCATGAACGGCGTCGTGCCGTGGCTGCGGCCGAACTGCTCGAGCTTGGAAATCAGCGCTGGCGTGAGCCGTGCCCGCACGCTCGCGCCGCGCCCGCTGAGCGCGCCGTGGCGCGGCTTGTCGGTGGGCAAGGGCAGGGGCAGCAGACCCGCGAGGCGCTTGCGCCAGTAGTCGAGCTGGGCGCTGCGCGCGGCGCTGCCCTCCTGGGCGTGTTGCCACGCGGCGTGGTCGGCGTGGTCGAATTGCAGCGGGGCCAGCGGGTTCGCTCGGCCTTCGAGGTTGGCGCGGTACACCTGGCGCAACTGATCGAGCAGGATGCCGAACGACCACTGGTCGCCGATCGCGTGGTGCATCACCCAGTGCAGCACATGCTCGCGCGGCCCCAGGCGCAGCAGCAGGGTGCGGTACAGGCCCGCCGCGCCGAGGTCGAACGGCTGCTGGGTCAACTCGCCGACCTTGCGGCGCGCCTGAGCTTCGCCCTGCGCCGCTGGCGCATCGATCAGGTCGACATGCTCGAAGTTGAAGCGGTGAGCGTGCGCGATGCGCTGCATCGGCGTGTCGCCCAGCGCCTCGAAGCAGGTTCGAAACGCTTCGTGGCGTTGCGTGACGGACTCCAATGCGCGCCGCATTGCGTCTTCATCGAGCGTGCCGCTCAGGCGCAGCGACAGCCAGATGTTGTAGGCGCAGGTCTGAGGATCGAGCTGCTGCGCGAGCCACATGCGACGCTGCGAGAACGTGGTGGGCAGTGCGACATCGCGCCGCGCGAGTCGCACCGGCGCGGCCGATTCGCCGCGATCCGCAGTGGCGGCGTTGCTCCCCCCGGCGTTTGCGCCGCGGTCCGCAGCGGCGTGGCCGAGCCTCGAGTCGAGCTCGGTGGCGAGGTCGGCGAGCACGGGCTTGTCGAAGATCGCTCGCACCGCGAGGCCCAAGCCCAGGTCACGCCGAATCCGCGACAGCACCTGCGTTGCCGCCAGCGAGTGCCCGCCCAGCTCGAAGAAGTGGTCGCGCCGGCCGATGCCTTGCAACTCCAGCACCTCGCTCCAGATGCGCGCCAGCGCGACTTCGGTGCTGCCCGCCGGGGCTTCGAATTCCGCGCTGCCGAAGGCCAACGCGCTCGGCGCGGGCAGCGCCATGCGGTCCACCTTGCCGTTGGGTGAGAGCGGCAACGCCGCGAGCACGACGTAGGCGCCGGGCAGCATGTAGTCGGGCAGGTGCTGCTCCATGTGGCGCCGAACGGCGGCCACGCGCTCCCGCTGCGCGGTGCCGACCGCGCGCGGTTCATCGCCGCTGCGGTCTTCGACCACATAGGCGACCAGCACCTTTTCGCCCGATGGCGCCGGCTTGGCCATCACCAGCGCGTCGCGAACGCCCGGCGCCCTGCGCAAGTTGACTTCGATTTCGCCGATTTCGATGCGCATGCCGCGCACGTTGATCTGGAAGTCGTTGCGCCCCAGGATCTCGAGCCAACCGTCGTCGCTGAAGCGCCCCATGTCGCCGGTGCGGTAGAAGCGCTGGCCGTCGATCTCGATGAACTTCTCTGCCGTCAGCTCGGGCCGGTTCAGATAGCCTTTCACGACGCCGTCACCGGCGAAGCAGATCTCCCCGGCGATGCCCGCCGGCAGCGGGTTGCGCCCCGAATCGAGCACGCGCACCGTCACGTTGTCGAACGGCCGGCCGACGTAGGTCCGCTTCACCGTGGCGGTGCGCGGCACGGGGTAGGTGCAGCCCATGCAACTGATTTCGCTGCAACCGTAGATGACGAACACTTCCGCATTCGCGAATGTCTGCTTGAGCGATTCGAGCAGCTCCGGCGCCACCATGTCGCCACCCGACGACGCGTGGCGCACACCCGCGAATGGCGCCAGGTCGGCGTCGCTCTCACGCAGGTGCCGCAGCAGGTTTTTCAGCAGGCTCGGGCCGGCGTGGAAGAACGTGACCTCGCGCAAGGCGTCGGCCAGGCGGTCCAGGTCCAGCACCTGTTCGCGCTCCAGCACCACCAGCGTGGCACCCGACACCAGCGGCGCCATCAGCTCGAACATGCTGATGCTGAAACTGAAGCGCGCGATCGCCGGCATCACGTCGTGCGCGCCGATCTGGTAGCGCTCGCGTGCCAGCTGCAGATAGGCGCGAACGTTCGCCTGGCTCGCCATCACGCCCTTCGGTTTGCCGGTCGTGCCCGAGGTGTAGTAGATCGACGCGGTTTGCGTTCGTTCGACGCTGCGCGCCGGGTTCGTCGCGGGCATTGCGTCCAGCAGCCCGGCCTGCGTGTCGAATGCAAAGTGTGCGGCGCCTTGCAGCGGCAGCCGCATCGCGAGCTGCTGCGTCGTCAGCACCAGAGCGGGCCGGGTGTCGTCGAGGATCGCGCGGATTCGCGCCGCCGGGTAGCCGGGATCGAGCGGCACGTAGACGGCGCCGGCTTTGAAAATCGCCAGCAAGGCGATCGCGATCTCCGGGCCGGGCTCAACGCACACGACCACCGGGTCGTCGACGCCCAGACCCAGCGCCAGCAGATGGTGCGCGAGCCGGTTCGCGCATTCGTTGAGCTGCGCGTAGCTGAGGGTCTGATCGCGAGACCGCAGCGCGATCGTATCGGGCCGGGCCTGGCAGTGGGCTTCGAACAATTCGTGCGCGAACTCATCCGGCAGCGCGCGGCGGCGGCCGGTGCCCACCTCGTTCAACCATTCGCGCTCGGGTTGTGTGAGCAAGGGCAGCGCGTGCAGCGGCGCGTCGAGCCGGGCTTCGCCGCCGGAGATCACGTGACCCAGCAGCACCTCGAGGTGTGCGGCCCAGCGCGCCACGCTCGATGCCTTGAAAAGCCGGGCGTCGTAGACGAGCGCGCACTGGCGGCTGCTGCCCGAGCCGCTGACCACGCAATGCAGGTCGGCGCCGCGCAGGTCGGCCGACGCCGGCGCGAGCAGGCGCTGGAGATCGGGTGCGGCGTCGACATCGGACTCGATGAAACTGATGGCCGCACGGCAGCCCGCGCCGCCCCAGCCGGCCGGGACGGCCGCGTCGCCTTGCGCGCGAACCTGCGCGACCAGCCGCCGCAAGCTGGTATCGGCGGCGGTGCGCAGGCGCAATAACGCGCTGCTCAACAATTCTCCGCAAGGCAGCAGCCTGGACCACAGCAGCGGAATGACGTCCTGGCCGTTGTAACGCGACAAGGCCGCCGCGAACAATGCGCTCAGCAGCGCATCGGGCGTGACCCCGAGCAGTGGCGCCAGTTGCAGCGTGAAGGCATGGCTCGCGGCGAGTGTGCCGGCACCTGGCGTGCGCGCAAAGTCGATCGGCAGTTGCAACGCCGCGTCGTCGCTCGCTGGGCAGAGGTCGGGTGCGCTGGCGGGCGGGGTCAGCAGGGAGTTCATCAACCACCCTATCGGCGCCGACCGGCGGAACTGGAGCCCGATTGACTCGCCGTTACGCCGCTTTTTTCACGGCACGGCAGGGGCACGCCCCGGGCGTTCAGGGCGCCGATTCGAAAGCGCCGACGTCGATGGCAGGGCCCTGAATCCGGCTCGCACCGGCAATGTCCTTCGGCGGCGCCGCGATGCCGCCGAACGTCGCCAAACCCTTGTCGCGTGCCGGCGAGCCGGCCGCCAAGCGGTAGTCGGACGCGGCTGCGTTGCTGAACACCGTGCCCTGCGTGCCGAGTTGCGACGCAGCATCTTGCCCGGTGCGCGCACGCCAGATGGCGAGCGCGATCGTGCTGGCTTCGTTGTCGTTCGAGAACGATCCGCCGACCAGATTGTTGTTCGACGCGAGATTGTTGCTGCCCACCGACAGGCTGCCCGCCGAGCCGTACAACAGGTTGTTGAAGATGACATGGCCGCCGCCGTCTTCGCTGAGTTTGACTGCCCAGCCGCCGGTCGCCACGAGTGTGTTGTTGATCAGATGCAGGTTCGTGGGTCCGCCCGCGCCGTCGATCATGTAGGCACGGATCGCGTGGCGCGCATTGGCGTGGATCAGGTTGTTCTGGAACCGCGAGTCCTGCACACCGTCGAGGTTGATCCCGCTTTGCCCGTTGCCGTGGATCACGTTGCCTTCAACAACCAGGCCGCGGATCAGCCCGCTGCCGCCGACGGAAATATCTCCGTTCGCGTGAATCCCGTTCGACTCGACGTTGGCGTTGCCGAAAATCGTATTGCCTCGGATCGTCGTTGCGTTGCTGCCCGCGTTCGCCAGGTACACGCCGTGCGCACGCGGCTGCCCGTTGGTCCCGCTGCCGGAGATCGCATTAGCTTCGATCAGGCCGTCGGCGAACTGCGAAAGGTAAAAGCCCTCGGCCATCGCGCCCACACAGCGGTTGTTGCGCAGCACATTGCCGCGCATCGGCTGGGTCGCCGTCGCGCCGCGGGCCGCGATGCAGCGGTGAATTCTTGGCGAATTGGCGGCGTCGTTGCGGATCGAGAAGCCTTCGATGCGGATATGGCTCGCGCTGCGCAGATGCACGCCATCGTTTTCGGTCGTGCCGCCGCTGCCGATGATCACATCGGTGCCGGCGGCGATGAACTGGATAGGCTGCGCGAGGCTGCCCGAGGTCGAGACGGTGAAGCCCGCGTAGTTGCCCGCGTGCACCAGCACCACGTCGCCGGGTTTCGCCGCCGCAGCGGCGAGTTGGATCGTCGGGTACTCCTGGTTCGCACCCGCGGTTTGGGCGACGCAGAGCACGTTCGCCGCGGCACAGTCGTAGGTGCCACCGCTGGGGGGCGCGGCGCTGAATTCGGCCGAAACCGTTTGCGACGCGTTGACGACCAGGGTGCACGGCCCGGACCCGCTGCAAGCGCCGCCTGCGCCGCTCCAGCCGATGAACGTGGCGCCGCCAGCGGGGGTCGCGGTCAGTGTCAAGCTCGATCCCTGCGCCAGCGACTCGCTGCAATCGGCCCCGCAATCGATTCCCGCGGGTGTGGACGTGACCGTGCCCGGGCCTGCAAGAGACAACGTCAGCGTGTGGCCCGCCGGCGTTGGCGCCGGGTTGGGCGACCCTGGCGCTTCGCTTCCCGCGCCACCGCACGCGACAAGCAGCACGATCAGCGCCGTGCAGGTCGATGGCGTGTTCAGTTTCAAATCCATTGGGATCTCCGAATCGATGATTTCGGGGCCCTTTTCGGCCGGCGAGCTGTTCGGGTGGATGGTGCGGTGCTCGGCGTGGTGGCGTGTTACAGGCTGTGGTTGCACGACGCCGCGCCGAGTTCAAGCGCGTGGCGTGACCGAGCTTGCGTCGCGTCGCAGGTGCCACGAGCCGGCTTTGTTACCTCTGCGCGCCGCTCGTAACATCGGTGGCTGTCCGCGCTCGAGCGTTGCGCCGCGAAGAGCCCAGCGCGGCGGCCTTGCGCTTCAGCGATACAGCGGCCGCGCCGCGATGCGCGCTTCAATGTCGCTCATCATCGCGTTGTAGGCCGGCGCGCCGACGCCGCCGAAGCGCTGCTTGAATTGCGCCATCGGCATGAACTCGGGCAGGTCGCGCACGTTGGGCATGAAGTCGGGCTCCTTCGCGCCCGCGGCAATCGCGGCCTGCAACTTGGCCGGCGCTTGCACCGCCAGTTCGCCGAAGCGCGTGCCGGCGCGGTCGGCGGCGATGTCGTTGAAGCTGAAGCCGCTGCCGCTGCGCGCGTCGTCGACTTCCTTGAACAAGCCCACCGCATCGGCGAGCGCGCCGCCGGACTCCGCGGCGAGCGTGGCCGAGACCAAGAAGTGCTTCGGAAAGTCTTCGCGGCCGGCGAGCGTCACGCTGCGCGGCGCGGGTGCGGGCCAGTCGCGCGCGGCGGGTGTCAGTTGCGCCAGGCTGCGGCCGTTCACGTAGAACGTCAGTGCGATCAGCGCGGCGCGGTTTTCACGCGCGGGCTCGCTTGCCGAAGAGCGTTCGCGCGCGAGTGCGAACATCGGCGCGAGCAGGTGTGCCAGCGACACTTCCTGCGTGGCCGGCAGCTTCGCCACCACGTTGCTCAGGCGCTCGCTGTAGGCGCGCAGACGCTGCGCGTCGGCCGGCGGCACGAGCATCGCGCGCAGCTCGGAGCCCAGGCCGTCGCGCCACTGATAGGCCAGTTGCAATTGGCCCGGCGTGAAGCGCACGCGCTGCACGGTCTCCAGCGCCAGCCGGCCGGGCTCGCCCGTTGCCACATGCGCGATCGCTTGTTCGAGCGCGAAGTCGGCCAACCAACCCGGCACCGGGAGCCTGCCGATGTTCAGGCTCTCGAAGCGCGGCAGGCTCGGCGTCTCGCGCAGTTGCGCATCGATGTTGAGCCACGGTCCGAACGGGCTGCGCTCGACGCGCGCGCTCATCCGCAACGTCGCGCCACCATGCCCCAACACGAGCCGCGCCGTGCCCTGGCCGAGGCTTCGCGAGGCCTGGCCGAACAGTGCGTCGAGGTCGGCTTGCGACAGCGCGATCTGGCGCGCGCCACTGCCCTTGGTCTTGCGCGGGTCGTGGCGCTCGAGCAGGCGCTTCGCACGCTCGATGTCGGCGGCGCCGACTTCTTTGCCGGGCAGCAGCATCGGCGCGGTGTCGAACGCGAGCCACAGCGCGGCGACCATCGCCATCAGCAGCGCGAACGATCCGAAGAAGACGAACTTGACGAGCAGCTTCATGCCGCGAATCGTGCCACGCACCGATGTCGGTTCAGTTTCCGGCCACGCGACGCCGGGGCCGCAAGGCTGCACTATTGACGCTGTTGAGCGCGCCCAGAGCCGGGGCCAGCCCGGACCGCACACCGTGGAGGTTCAAGCAGATTGGCAAAGCCGCACTTGCTTGAGCCGCCGGCGTCGAGTTGGATACAGTAGCGCCATTTAGCGCCATGAACCCGAACCCGCCCTGCGTCGCGATCCGCGAAGTCGGCCTGCGCGACGGCCTGCAAAGCATCGCGCGCGTCCTGCCCACCGAGAAGAAGATCGAGTGGATCCGCGACGCCTACGCCGCCGGCCAGCGCGAGATCGAAGTCGGCTCGTTCGTTCCGGTGAAGCTGATGCCGCAGTTGGCCGACACCGCCGAACTCGTCGCCTACGCCAAGAGCCTGCCGGGCCTCAGCGTCTCGGTGCTGGTGCCGAACTTGAAGGGCGCGCAGCGCGCGATCGAGTGCGGCGCGCACTCATTGCTGGTGCCGCTGTCGGCGAGCCACGCGCACAGCCTGGCGAACCTGCGCAAGGCGCCTGACGAAGTGGTGCAGGAGATCGCGCGAATTCGCGATCTGCGCGACGCCGCCGGCTCGGCGTGCCGCATCGAAGTGGGCATGAGCACGGCGTTCGGCTGCACGATCCAGGGGCGGGTCGAAGCGTCGGAAGTGTTGCGCCTGCTGCGCGCGGTGCTCGATGCGGGTGTTGACACGGTGGGCCTGGCCGACACCGTGGGCTACGCCGACCCATTGATGGTGAGCCGCTTGTTCGAGCAATGCCGCGAGGTGGCGGGAGAGCGCCTGAGCTGCGGCCACTTTCACGACACGCGCGGCATGGGCCTGGCGAACGTGTTCGCGGCCTGGCAGCAAGGCATCCGCCGCTTCGACGCCTGCCTGGCCGGCATCGGCGGCTGCCCGCATGCGCCGGGCGCGAGCGGCAACGTCAGTTCGGAAGACGTCGCGTACTTGTTCGCGAGCATGGGCATCGCTACCGGCATTGACTTCGATGCCCTGTTGGCACTGCGCGCCAAGGTCGCGACGTGGCTCGAGGGCGAGGCGCTGCACGGCACGATCTGGCGCGCCGGCCTGCCCAAGACGATGCGCGCCGCGGCATGAGCGGCGCTGCGTCACAGGAGTCCGCACCCGAGCCGCTGGCCGGGCTGCCGTCACACGAGTCCGCACCCCAGCCGTTGGCAGGCCTCAGGGTGATCGAATTCACCCACATGGTGATGGGCCCGACTTGCGGCATGGTGCTCGCCGACATGGGCGCCGAGGTCATCAAGGTCGAACCGTTAGAGGGCGACCGAACCCGCACCTTGCTCGGCGCGGGCACGGGCTTCTTCCCGATGTTCAACCGCAACAAGAAGAGCATCGCGATCGACTTGCAAAAGCCCGAGGGCGCCGAAGTGGCGCGCAAGCTCGCGGCCGGCGCCGACATCGTTGCGGAGAATTTCAAACCCGGCACGATGGCCAAGTACGGGCTGGACTACGCCGCGCTGTCGAAGCTGAATCAGCGCCTGATCTACGTCGCGCACAAGGGTTTTCTGCCAGGCCCCTACGAGCACCGCACCGCTCTCGATGAAGTGGTGCAAATGATGGGCGGGCTGGCCTACATGACGGGCCGCCCCGGCGACCCGCTGCGCGCCGGAACGAGCGTGAACGACATCATGGGCGGCATGTTCGGCGCGATCGGCGCGTTGGGTGCGCTGGTGCAGCGCGGCATCACTGGCCGCGGCATGGAAGTGCAGTCGGCCTTGTTCGAGAACAACGTGTTCCTCGTCGGCCAGCACATGCTTCAGTTCGCCATGAGCGGCAAACCCGCCGCGCCCATGCCCGCGCGCGTCAGCCCCTGGGCGGTGTACGACGTGTTCACGGTGAAAGACGGCGAACAGATCTTCTTGTGCGCCGTCAGCGACCCGCAGTGGGTCACGTTTTGCGATTGTCTGGGCTTCGCCGACCTGAAAGCGAACCCGGCGTACGCCACGAACAATCAGCGTGTCGAACAGCGCGAGCCCTTGCTCAAGGCCTTGCGCGAGCGGCTGGCCGGTCGCAGCGCCGCCGAGTTGAGCCGCGTGATGGAAGACGCCGGACTGCCGTTCGCGCCGATCAGCAAGCCCGAGGACTTGTTCGACGACGAACACCTGCTCGCCACCGGCGGTCTGGCCGACATCCGCCTGCCCGACGGCGCCAAGGCCGGGCAGACGGTGAAGACGACGCTGTTCCCGATCACACTCGCCGGCCATCGCCTGGGCGTGCGGCTCGACCCGCCGCGGCGTGGCGAGCACACCGATGAGTTGCTGGCGGCGCTGGGTTATTCGGATGCGCAGGTGGTTTCGCTGCGCGCCCGAGCCGCGGTGGCATGATCCCGGCGCTGAATACGCCCTCACCGCCCTCACCCTGACCCTCTCCCGCCGAGCGGGAGAGGGAACAAGTGGCAGTTGCGCCGTTCCCAACAAGCGAGACAGCGGGCTTTGCTCCCTCTCCCGCGTGCGTGAGAGGGTGGGGCGAGGGTAGATCGGGCGGCGCCCGCTGCGGCGCGCAGGGGCCGGGCTATGCCTTGTACGGCACCACCCGGTCCTGCTCTTCGGAATCGTTGCGCGACACGATCGCTCGCGCCGGCTCGGTCGCGCTGAGGTTGATGGCCTCGTGCGGCACGCCCGGTGGGATGAACAGAAAGTCGCCGGCTTCGCTGATCACCGATTGCGCCAGGCCGGCGCCGTAACGCGTTTCGACGCGCCCTTCCAGCACGTAGATCGCGGTTTCGTAGTCGCGATGCGAATGCGGCTCGGAGCGTGCGCCGGGCGGTATCACGACGATGTGCATCGACAGGCCTCGCGCGCCCACCGTCTCGCCCGAGACGCCGACGAAGTAAGGCAGGTTCTGGCGCGTCGCGACTTCGCGATCCGGCCGGATTGCTGTCACGCTGGGAGTTGACGGGTCTTGCATGCTCTTGCTCCGTTCACGCGCTCCGTTCACGCCGGCTCCATGCCGTTGGCGCGTTTGGCAGCGTCGCAGCGCGGCGCTGCCATGAATTCCAGCAGGGTGCGCACCGCGTCTGGCTGCGCCGAGGTGGCCGCGATGCCCGCCGAGAATGTGGTGACGATTTGGATCGACACCGGCAGTGGCCCCAGCACATCGATTTCGGAAAGGTTCATCAACTCGCTGAACTGCTGAAAGCCGAGTTCCACCTCGCCCTTGGCGATCAGCGAGCCCACCGGAACGCCGGGTGGCGCTTGCACGATGCGCCCCTCGATCGCGCTAGCGATGCCCCAGCGCTCGAACAGCCTGGCCAGCTCCACGCCGCTCGGCCCCGTGGAATAGCCGATGCTGCGCGCGGCGAGCACGGCGCTCTTGAGCGCCGCTTCAGATGAAACGTCGGGCCGCGGCGCGCCGGCGCGCACCGCCACCGCGACGCCCGATTTCACCAGGTCGAACCGGCGGCCGGCGACGATGCTGCCGGACTGGATCAAGGAGTCGATCGCAGGGGCGGCGAGCACCACGGCGTCGAACGCTTCGCCGCCTTGCACTCGCCTGGCGGCGTCCACACCGCCCACCGCTTCGAGCATCACGTGCTGGTTCGAGGCACGCTGGTACTGCGCGATCAGGTCCGCCAGCAGTTGGCGCGTTGCCATCGATGAGATGAGCTTGAGCGTTGTCGTCACGTTGTGCCCTTCGATGTCGCGTCGCAGGCCGTGTCGAACGTGGCGTCGGTGCTCAGAGCGCGCCGTCGCGCAGCTTCTGCACCGTCTCGCGAATCAGGAAGCCCGAGATGCTGAAGCGCGGCGGCGGAATGCCCGGCAGTTCGTCGATGTCGAACCAGCCCGCGGCCTCGATCTCGCTTGGCTGCGGCACGATCTCGCCGCTGACCCAGCGCGCGGTGTACGCGACCATCAGGCTCGTCGGGAACGGCCAGCTCTGGCTGCCGAAGTAGCGCAGGTCGCTCACCTGGACCGACACCTCCTCGGCCACTTCGCGGTGCACGCAGTCTTCGAGCGATTCGCCGGGTTCCACAAAGCCGGCGAGCGCGCTGAACATGCCCGGCGCGTAGTGCGGCGAGCGCGCCAGCAGCAGTTCGCGGCCGCGCCATACCAGCACCATCATCGCCGGCGTGACCCGCGGGTAGGCGACTTGCTTGCACGCCGGGCAGGTGCGCGCGCGGTCGCTTTCGTGCAGCACGGTGGGTGTGGCGCAGGCGCCGCAGAAGCGGTGCGTGCGGTCCCATTCCAGAATTTGCGACGCCCTGCCGGCCACGGCAGCCAGCGGCGCGGCCAGCTTCATCATCGCCGTGCGCAGCGGCACGGGACGCCAGCCTGGCGGCGGCTCGGCCACAACCAGCGCCCAACAATCCAGGCCGTCGAGCTGACCCAGGTAGTGGCGCGTCTGCGGTTCGGCGTGCAGCGTCGGCGCCAGCGGCAGCAGCTCGATCGTTTCGCCTTCGGGCAGCAACAGTTTGCCTTCGAAGAAGGCGACGACCCAGGCGCGCTCGGTGGCGGCGCCTGTCAATTGAACGGCGGGGGTGAAAAGCATGAAGGCGACGCAATGGGAGTGGAGGGCGCCGGAGCCGGGCTCGGGTCTGAGTACCTGACCGAGCACTCTAACTCCACATGAGACCGCGGGCGAAGCCATACCGACGACAATCGCCGGCCTCGCCCTCGTACCACCGTGTCCACCGTCATCGCCCCTCCCGCCGCCCGCGCGCTCACCGCCTACAAGCCGTTCTGGGCGAAGCGCTTCGGCCCCGCTCCTTTTCTGCCGACGAGCCGTGCCGAGATGGATGGGCTCGGCTGGGATTCGTGCGACGTGGTCATCGTCAGCGGCGACGCGTATGTGGACCACCCGAGCTTCGGCATGGCGGTGATCGGGCGCACGCTCGAGGCGCAGGGGTTTCGTGTCGGTATCGTCGCCCAGCCCGATTGGGGCTCAGTCGATCCGTTCAAGGCGCTCGGCCGCCCCAACCTGTTCTTCGGTGTGACCGCCGGCAACATGGATTCGATGATCAACCGCTACACCGCGGACCGCAAGATGCGCAGCGACGACGCGTACACGCCCGGCGGCCAGGGCGGTGCGCGGCCGGACCGCTGTTCGCTCGTCTACGTGCAGCGCTGCAAGGAGGCGTTCGGCGACGTGCCAATCGTGCTCGGTGGCATCGAGGCCAGCCTGCGCCGCATCGCGCATTACGACTACTGGCAAGACAAGGTGCGGCGCTCGATGCTGGTCGACAGCAAGGCCGACTTGCTGCTCTACGGCAATGCCGAGCGCGCCGTGGTCGAGATCGCGCACCGCCTGGCGCGGCGCGAACCGGTGCACTCCATCACCGACGTGCGCGGCACGGCCTTCGTGCGCCGGCGCGACGATGCGAGCGCGCACGATTGGTTCGAACTCGATTCGAGCGAAGTCGATCTGCCCGGGCGCCTGGACGAGCACATCAATCCCTATCACACGACGAGCGAACAGGCGGCTGCGCAGGGAACGAGCTGCGCCAAAGAACAGGCTGCGGCCGATCCTGCGTCATCCCGGCGCACGCCGGGATCCACGGGGGGCGGCACCGGGTGGATCCCGACTTCCGTCGGGATGACGGAAAGTGAGGTGGGTGGAGCGACGCACGGTCTGGCCGTAGTGGCGATGCCTGTCAGCCGCAAGCCCGGCCGCCAAACCGGCAAGCTGAACTTGCCGCCACGCGAACGCACGGTGATCCGCCTGCCCTCCTACGAGCAGGTGAAGAGCGACGCCGTGCTCTACGCCCACGCGAACCGCGTGCTGCACCTGGAAACCAACCCCGGCAACGCGCGCGCGCTGGTGCAGCGCCACGGCAGCGGCGTCACGGCGCGCGAGGTCTGGATCAACCCACCGCCGATCCCGCTGACCACGGCAGAGATGGACCATGTGTTCGACCTGCCCTACGCGCGCAGCCCGCACCCGAGCTATGCCGACGCGCAAGGCAGCTTTGAGGGCCCGAGCAAGATTCCGGCGTGGGAAATGATCCGCTTCTCGGTGAACATCATGCGCGGCTGCTTCGGCGGCTGCACCTTCTGTTCGATCACCGAACACGAAGGCCGCATCATCCAGAGCCGCAGTGAAGACTCGGTGATCCGCGAGATCGAAGAGATTCGCGACCGCGTGAAAGGCTTCACCGGCGTCATCAGCGACCTCGGTGGCCCCACCGCGAACATGTACCGCATTGCCTGCAAGAGCACGGCCATCGAAGCGGCGTGCCGCAAGCCGAGCTGCGTCTACCCGGGCATTTGCCCGAACCTGAACACCGACCACACGCCGCTGATCAAGCTGTACCGGCGTGCGCGCTCGCTGCGCGGCGTGAAGAAGATTCTCATCGGCTCGGGCCTGCGCTACGACTTGGCGGTGCAGTCGCCCGAGTACGTAAAAGAGCTCGTCACGCACCACGTGGGCGGCTACCTGAAGATCGCGCCCGAGCACACCGAGGGCGGGCCGCTGTCGAAGATGATGAAGCCCGGCATCGGCTCTTACGAGCGCTTCAAGCAGATGTTCGAGCAGTTCAGTGCAGAGGCCGGCAAGAAGCAGTACCTGGTTCCGTACTTCATCGCCGCGCACCCGGGAACCAGCGACGAAGACATGATGAACCTGGCGCTGTGGCTGAAGAAAAACGGCTTCAAGGCGGACCAGGTGCAAACCTTCTACCCGAGCCCGATGGCCACCGCGACGGCGATGTACCACACGAATCTGAACCCGCTGAAGGGCATCAGCCGCGACGCGGAACGCGTTGAGCGAGTCGACATCGTGCGCGGCGAGAACCGGCGGCGCCTGCACAAGGCCTTCTTGCGCTGGCACGACGCCAACAACTGGCCGCTGCTGCGCGAAGCGCTGAAGAAAATGGGCCGCGCCGACCTCATCGGCAACGGCAAGCAGCAGCTGATCCCGAATTACCAGCCCGCCACCGACGGCAGCTACCAGGCGGCGCGCCGCAAGAACTCGACGCCGGTGGCGGTGCGCGCCGCGGGCCCGAGCGCGCGGCCCGTGAAGGGCCGCATCCTGACCCAGCACACCGGGCTGCCGCCGCGCGAGACGGGGGCGGCAACGGCCGGCGCCAAGGCGCGCCGCAAGCCGCGCTGAACGACTTCTCCCTCTCACTTCGGGAGAGGGAGCTGAAGAGGGAGAGTGAGCCGGACCGAGTGGAAGTCAGGGGCCGATCGGCCCTGGCGCGCTCGCTTCCTTGCCGCGCAGCAAACGGTCCACCACCGGGCGCAGTTCTTCGAACGTGTTCTCTTTGTGGATCAAGGCGCGCACGCCGTAGCTCGGCATTTCGGCGCTCCGCTCTTCGCTGAGGTTGCCCGAGCTCACGACCACCGGCAGGTCGGGGCGAATCCGCGCCAGCTCACGCGCCACGCCGAAGCCGTTCAGGCCCTGCATGTTGATGTCGGTCACCACCAGGTCGAACGAGTGGGGCGCGGCGCGCACCGCGTCCACCGCGAGTTGCGGGTCCTGAAAGCAGGTCACCCGGTAGCCCTGGCGGCGCAGCAGCGTTTCCGCCAGGAGCAGCATGACTTCGTCGTCGTCGAGGTACAGCACGTGCCGGGCGCCGTCTGGTCGCTGCGCTGTCGGCACGACGCTCAGCTCGGGCCTGGCGGCCAGGCCGCCTGCGCGGGTCAGCGCGAAGTACACGGGAAAGGTGCTGCCCAGACCCGGCGCGCTGTCCACCGTGATCGCCCCTTGGTGGGCCGCGACGATGCCGTGCACCACCGACAAGCCCATCCCGGTGCCGCTCTGGCGCGGCTTGGTGGTGAAGAACGGCTCGAAGACGCGCATTTGCGTCGCACGGTCCATGCCGCAGCCGTTGTCGCCGACCCAGAGGTGCACGTACTGCCCCGGGGGCAGCGCGGCGGGCCGGCCGGCGGATTCGGTGCTCCAGTCAACGCTGTCCAGCCCGACGACGACGCGGCCTTCGCGGCCGTGCAGCGCCTGCCAGGCATTGCCGCACAGGTTCACCAGCGCCTGCTGAATCTTGCCCGGGTCGGCGAGCATGTACAAGGGCTCGTCGGCGATCCGGGTCTCGAGCTCGACGCCGGCCGGCAGCGTGGCGCGCACGATGGCCAGCGCCTCGTGCAGGATCGGCTGCAGTGGCCGCTCCAGCAGGTTCTGAGGCTTCATGCGGCTGAACGTCAAGATCTCGCCGACCAAGGTTCGGGCGCGGCGCGCCGACTTGTCGATCTGCGACAGGTGTTCCATTGCGGCGTGCGGCCCGCCCAGTTCCTCGCGTGCCAACGCCAGATGGCCCAGGATCGCGCCCAGGATGTTGTTGAAGTCGTTGGCGATGCCCCCGGCGAGCGTGCCGATCGCCTCCATCTTTTGCGCCTGAAGCAGCTGAGCCTCGATGTCGCGGCGCGCCGATTCGGCGCGCTCGCGCTCGCTGAGCTCGGGCTGGCTGCGCCCGGAGTCATCGTCGGCGGTGCCGGCGCTGGCGCCGATGTCGAGGTCGAGGATCGGGCCATCGCCGCGCTGCCACAGGCGATCGGCGTCGTCGAATCCTTCGGGGATCGAAGGCATGTCGCAGAACGCCGAATCGCCGGGGTCGACAGCTGCCGGCGGGACTTCGGGCCCCCAGCCTCGCCCTGGCCGGGCCGGCGCGGCAAACAGGGCGTGCAGCCGCTTGGCTCGTTCGGCGCTCAGCGCTTGCGGCCAATTCGGATCGGCCAGGCAGGTCAGATCGGCTTCATCAGCCTGCGAAGGCCGCCGCGGCCAGGTCGGCGCTCGGCTCGGCCTGCGGGCCGAACGACGGCACTTGCGGCATGCGCGCGAGATACTCATTCATGACAGAGGCGAACGCCGCGCGGTCCAGCGACTTGGTCAGGTACGTGTCGCACCCGGCGAACTTGCCGCGAATCTTGTCGAACTGAGTCGCCTTGCTGGTGAGCATGACCACCGGAATGTTCCTCGATCGCGGGCTTTTCTTGATGGCCTTGCACACCTGGTAGCCGTCGGCTCCCGGCAACACCACGTCGAGCAGGATGAGTTCGAAGTAGTAGTTCTCGATCGCCTCCAGCGCCTGTTCGCCGCTGACCACGCAATGCGGTTGCAGGCCCATGTCCAAAAGCACGAGTTCGATCTGCTTGCGCGCCGTGGCGCTGTCGTCGACCACCAGGATGGACCGGCTGCGCCGCGCCGGGGCGCTCGTCTGCGCCGCCGCCGCGGGCCTGGGAGCGGGCTGGGTGGCGCGCACGTCCATGCGCTGGGCGAGCGCCTCGCCGGCCTCGCCGGCCTCGCCCGCCTCGCTTGCATCGCCCGCCTTGCTCAGCGCCGCACACATGTCCATCGCGGCCAGCAGGCGCGACGCGAGAAACGGCTTGGGCAGATGCACACCGACATTCGACGGCTAGACCATGGGCCCGGCCGCGACGAAAGGCGTGCTTGCGTCGGGATCGAGCGCGCGCCAGTCGGCCACGGCGCCGGGGTCGTCGGTCGCGACGATGAAGATGTGGGCCCCCTCGCCAGCCTCGGCAATGCGCAATGCGATCGGCCGGCCCGTCTGCTGGCTCAAGCGACAGACGCTCTTGAGCGCAATCAGCTCATGGCTGCGCAGACCCAGCGGCAGGACTCGAAGAGTTCTGGATTTCATCGCGGGGTTCCAAGAAAGGGACGCGATGTGTCGGTATCGACGCGGCGCGGCGGAACCTTTGGAACGGCGCGTAAGGGCTGCGCCGAAAGCGGCCGGGCCGCGACAAGATCGACGCCGCATCCGATCTTGCCCTCACGGGCTCCAAAGCCGGCGGCGCAGGTGCCGACCACGCGCGGGCTGCGCGCCCGATGTCACGGCCGCGAGCCGCGCCCGCGCGGGGAGCGATACTCAATTCCCATTGAAGGTGAACCGGCGATACCCATGACCGACGCCAATCGTGCAAGCGCTCGCGGCGGCAGATGCGTGTACGGCGCGCCGCTGGGCATCTTGATGTTGGAGTCGCGCTTTGCCCGCATCGAGGGCGACATGGGCAATGCGCTGACCTGGCCGTTCCCGGTGCTGTACCGGGTGGTGCGCGGCGCGAGCCCGCAGCGCGTTGTGTTGGACGGCGCCGCGGGCCTGCTGCCGGACTTCATCGCTGCCGCGCAGGAGCTCGTGGCGCTTGGTGCTGAGGCGATCACGACGAGCTGCGGCTTCCTCTGCCTGTTCCAGCGCGAACTCGCCGCGGCCGTGAACGTGCCGGTCGCGACCTCGTCGCTGATGCAGGTGAACGCCGTGCAGGCCACGCTGCCGCCGGGCCGGCGCGTGGGCGTCATCACGATCGACGCGCGGTCGCTGAGCGACGCGCACTTGCGCGCGGCCGGCGTGCCGCTGGATGCGCCACGCGTCGGCGTGGAGAACGGGCGCGAGCTGTATCGCGTGCTCGTCAAGGGCGAGAAAGACGATCTCGACGCCGCGCTGGCCGAACAAGACGTGCTCGACGCCGGCCGGCAGCTCGTGCGCAGCCACCCCGAGGTCGGCGCGGTCGTTCTGGAGTGCACCAACATGCCGCCCTACGCGGCGGCGCTGCAAGCCGAACTCGGTGTGCCGGTGTTCCACATCTATTCGCTGATCTCCTGGTTCCACGCCGGGCTGCGGCCGCGCATGTTCGGGTCTGCGCTGCCTGCTCGGTAGCGAGGCCGAGCCGGCGCCTTGAACCGGCTGCAGGCCGCCGCTGCGTGTCGCCGGCGAGAGTGCAAATTCGTCCCGCGGATCACGCGGTCTCGATCTCCACCGTCGTCCCAGCCATGTAGGTGGCGCGCCCGGCTTCGTCCCAGATCGCCTTGCCCTGCGTATGGAAGCGGCGCCAATGGCCGGCAGAGTCTCGCGCGCGAAACTCCATGGCGTAGGGCGTGCGCCGCGCCAGGTGCTCGCGCAGCGCGGCGCGCTGAAGCGGCAGGTCGTCGGGGTGGATCAGCGCCGCGTAGCGGGCGATTTCTTCGCCCGGCGGGGGCGCCTCGAACCCCAGGCGGCGCCACGATTCGGGTGCCACGTTGAAGCGGCCGCTCGCGACGTCCCAGTCCCACAGTTGGCCGCTCGCCGCGGCCAGACGGTAGTGCAACTCGCTCAGGCGCAGGCGCTCCTCGCGGTCGCGAAGCCGCATCTCGGCGCGTTTGCGCTCGCCGATGTCGGTGCTGGTGCCCGCGAGGTGCAGCGGCCGGCCGGTTTGCGCATCGTGCGCCACTACCTTGACTTGCAGGCGGCGCCAGGTCCAGTGGCTGGCGTCGGGCCAGCCGACGCGGTATTCGAAATCGACGCTCGTCAGGGCGCCGTCGCGCACCTGCTCGATCAGCGCGAGCAGCGTTTGCGCGTCGTCGGGAACGACGTTGGAGAGTGCGTCGCCGATCGGCAACTCGACCACCGAACCCGGGCCGCCGAAGCGCGGTGCGCCGTGCAGCGTGAGCAGCGCGCTGCGCAGATCGAGGGCGAAGACGAAGGTACTGGCCGCGGCCAGTGCGAGCTCGAAGCGCTTCCCGGTGCGCACCAGCGCAGCGGCCACCTGCTCGAATTCGGTGACGTTGCGCGTCACGCCGCGCCAGCCGCTGAACCTGCCGAGCGGATCGGCCATCGGCTCGAAACTGGACAGAAAAAAGCGCTCGCTGGCGTCGCCGAAGATCCACTTCGACAGGCTGTCGCGGCAACTCTTTCGCTCGGCCAGCGCGCGCTCGAGCTCGGGCAGCGCGGGCGCGAGCTGGACGACGCCGGCGCCGAGCCGTTTCGCGAGATCGAGGTGGCTGCCGCCGAGCGCGCTGCGGACATCGAACGCCGGTTCCAGCCTCACTCGGCCGCTCAGCAGCGTGTAGCGCCCCTGTTCATCGGTTTCCCAGTACCAATCGGCCGACAGCTCGGTGAAGCGGCGAAACCGCGCTTCGCTCTCAGTGAGCCACGCGTCGTAGCGGTCGATCAGCTTGGCGCGCTGCGCCTCCAGTTCGGCCCGAATGCCGCGCAGTTCCTGGTTCTGCGCCTCCAGTTCGCTCAGGTGCCCATGCAGTTCATGCGCCAGGCGCGGCGCGTCTTCTGCGCCTGGCGAGGCGCCCTGGGCGGGGGCGTCGGCGTTCGAAGCCGGGTCGGGCAGTACTTGCATTTCGCTCAAGAATTGTTCTTCTGCGAGGCTCGAGGCTCGCTTGCAGTCAGTGGCCGGAAATGTACGCCGTGCGTGCCAGGCCTGCGAACCCCGCGCGCAGGGGGCTCGCCGGCCTCAACTGGGCGTGCGATGGTTTCGCCGCCTCACGCCGTCGCCGCCAGCCAGGCCGCGACGGCCTCGTTGAACGCTTGGGGTTTGGCTGTCATCAGCCAGTGTCCGGTGTCGAATTCCAGCGCCTGGCAGCCGGGCTTGGCACGCAGCGCTTCCACCCATCGCGCCGAGTGGAACTGGAACGGCTTCTTGCGGCCCCAGAGATAGAGCATCGGGCAGCTGGGTTCGAAGCGCAGCGCGCGGCGGTAGGAGCCGTGCGCGCCGCTCCACTGGATGTAGTAGGGGTAGTTCATGTGCCAGCCGATGAGCCCCGGGTCGGACCGGCAGCGCAGCACCCGCGCCATCCAGCGCGTCATGCGGTCGCCGAGTCGTGCGCTGACATGGCCACCGATCACCCAGGCGAGCGCGAGCCATGCCTGGTAGGCGAACACCATCAGCTTCGCCCGCGCCGGCAACGCCTCGCGGTGCGCGCGCGAGCCGGCGTCGCCGATGTCCACGCCGACGATGCGCTGCACCAGTTCCGGGTGCCGCATCGCGAACTCATAGCCGAACACGCAGCCCCAGTCGTGCAGCAGCAGCGTGACCCGCTGGCCGGGGCAGGTGCGTTGCACCACCTGCCTGAGTGTGGCCACGAGCTCGGCGAGTGAAAACGCGCGGCGCGGCTGCGCGCCATCGAAGCCTGGCAGCGTGAAGCGGATGCAGCGGTAGCGGTCTTTCAGGTGTTCGACCTGCGAGTCCCAGAGCCGATGCGTGTCGGGCCAGCCGTGGACCATCAGCAGCGCCTCGGTGCCGCTGCCTTCGACATGCACGTCGACAGCGTCGATGCTCTCGATGCTGTGGATGGCGTCGCTGCTGTCGATGCCAAGAGGGTTGCGCATCGGCCTATTATTCGCACCGAACCTCAGGAGACTGCATGACACTCGAAAAACTTCTGCTCGCCGCGGCACTCGGGCTGGCCACGCTCGGCGCCGCGCCCGCGCCCGCGCTCGCGCAAGGCTTTCCCAACAAGCCGATCCGCATGGTCGTCACGTTCCCGCCCGGCGGCGCACCCGACATCCTGGCGCGGCTGTTCGCCGACAAGGCGCAGCTCGGCCAGAACGTGCTGGTGGACAACCGGCCCGGTGCGGGCGGCAACATCGGCGCCGACTTCGTCGCCAAAGCGCCGGCCGACGGCTACACGCTCGTGATGGGCACGGTGGGCACGCATTCGATCAACGGCGCGCTCTACGCGAAGATGCCGTACGACATGGTGAAGGACTTCGTGCCCGTCGCGCACGTGGCTTCGGCGCCGAACCTGCTGGTCGTGACCAACGAGCTGCCGGTGAAGACGGTGGCCGAGCTCATCGCCTACATGAAAGCGAACCCGAACAAGCTGTCGTTCGGCTCGCCGGGCATCGGCTCCTCGGTCCACGTGTCGGGCGAACTGTTCAAGTCGATGACGGGAACGAGCATGACGCATGTGCCGTACAAGGGCCGGCAGTTCGCGATCCCCGACCTGGTGGGCGGCCAGATTCAACTGATGTTCGACAACATGCCGTCGGCCTTGCCGATGGCCAAGGAAGGCAAGATTCGCGCGGTGGCGCAGACGACTTTGAGGCGCTCGCCCGCCGCGCCCGATGTGCCCACGGTGGCCGAAACGATTCCCGGCTTCGAGGCGACCACCTGGTTCGCCGTATTCGCGCCGGCCGGCACGCCGGCCGACGTGGTGAGCCGCATCAATTCGGAACTGCAGCGTGTCTTCAAACTGCCCGATGTAGTGGACAAGCTCAAGACACTCGGCCTGGAGCCGTGGATCTCCACCCCCGACGAGCTCGCCAAGTTTCAGGCGAGCGAAATGCTCAAGTGGGCCAAGGTGGTCAAGGAGTCGGGCGCGAAGGCGGAGTAGCGGCCAAAGGACGCATGCTCGCGCGCAGTCAGGCCGGGACGGGAACAGGCTGTTTCGATTGCTGTGCCTCGAGGAGTCGCGCAAACGCTGCCGGCTCCACGGCGCGGCTGGCGAGATAGCCCTGGAATTCATCGCAGCCACGCGCTTGAAGGAAAGCCCGTTGCGCCTCGGTCTCGACGCCTTCGGCCACCACTTTGAGCTTCAGCGTTTGTGCCATCGCGATGATCGCGGTGATGATCGCCGAGTCGTCAGGGTCGACCGTCAGGTCGCGCACGAAGGATTGGTCGATTTTGAGCGCCGAGATCGGCAGCCGCTTGAGGTAGCTCAGCGACGAATATCCGGTGCCGAAATCGTCGATCGAAATACTCACGCCAAGGCGGTTCAGCTGGCGTGCGGTTTCGACGCACAACTCGGGATCGGCCATCAACATCGATTCGGTGACTTCGATCTCCAAACAGTTCGGCGGCAGTGCATGCGCGTTCAACACGCGCGCAACCAGGTCGGGCAAGGTGCGCACGCGCAGGTGGGTCGAAGCCAGATTGACCGCGACCGGGCCGAAACACAGGCCGGCGGCCCGCCAAGCGGCGTTTTGTCGACAAGCCGCATCGATGGCCCACTCGCCGACCGCGATGATCAGACCAGCCTGTTCCGCCAGCGGGATGAACTCCTGGGGCGACACCAACCCGCGTTCGGGGTGCTGCCAACGAATCAGCGCTTCGGCGCCGACGATGCGACCGCTCGCCAGTGAGATGCGCGGCTGGTAGTGCAGCACGAACTGCGAACGTTCCAGCGCCTTGCGCAGCATGCCTTCCATCACCAGGCGCTCGAGTGCCCGGGCATTCATCGAATGGTCGTAGAACTGGAAACCGCCGCGACCCTCTTCCTTGGCGCGGTACATCGCGGTATCGGCGTTCATCAGCAGCGTGTCGATTTCCGCGCCGTCGTCCGGATACATCGCGATGCCCACGCTGGCGCTGACGTAAAGCTCGGTGCACTGGACGATCACCGGGGCCGCCAGCACCGCCACGAGGCGCTGCGCGACCACAGCCGCGTCCGCCGCGTTGTCCACATGGCCCAGCATCAGGCTGAACTCGTCGCCGCCGAGCCGCGCGATACCCTGCGCGGGGTTGTCACCGGTGTCGCCCGGCTCGTGGCTGACGGAGTCCGACGCCCGAATCGATTGCTCGAGCCGCGCACCGACCACCCGCAACAGCTCGTCGCCGGCCGCATGTCCAAGGGTGTCATTGACGCGCTTGAAGTGATCCAGGTCGATGAACATGACCGCCACTTGCTTGGCATGGCGTTTCGCATGGGCAATCGCCTTGTTCAGGCGGTCGACGAAGAGCAGCCGATTCGGCAGACCCGTCAGCGTGTCGTAGTGGGCCAGGCGCCAAATCTGTTCCTCGGCCTCCTTGCGTCGCGTGATGTCGTGCACCGCGCCGGCGAGAACGCGGGCCCGCCCCGCCGTGTCGCGTGCTGTCACGACGACTTGTTGATGGACTCGGCGCACCGTGCCGTCGGGCTGGATGACGCGGTGTTCCATGGCGAAGGCCTGGCCGGTGGCGATGGCCAGTTCGCACTCGGCGCGCACCTGGTCGGCGTCCTGCGCATGCACGGTGCTCAGGAAGGCATGCGGATCGAGCGCAGCGTTGGCCAAATCAAGACCAAAGATCCGTCGGGCTTGCTCGGACGCAGTGACGAGGTCGCGCTGCACATCCCATTCCCAGTCGCCCATGTCACCGATGCGCTGCGCGTTGGACAATCGCAATTGATTCTGTGCGAGTTCGTTGATCGCCGTACTGGCACGCAGCATGTACCGCACGCGATGCGCGAGGATCGTCCAGTTGATGGGTTTGGTGATGAAATCCGTGGCACCGACCTCGAAGGCGCGTTCGATTGATTGCACGTCGTTTCGTGCCGTCATCATCAAGACGGGGACACGCTGGCCGTTTTCCAGCCTGCGCAACATCGAACACGCGGTGAATCCATCCATCACCGGCATGTTGACGTCCATCAGCACGAGGTCGGGAGCGCTCTTGGTCATCGCGTCGAGGGCGGCCCGCCCATCGGGCGCCTCGGTGACTTCGAAACCCGCGCGCACCAATGTCGCGTGGGCCAGGTGACGCCCGGCAGCATCGTCGTCAACCACCAGGATGCGCGCTTTCGCAGTCATTCGGTTTGCCCCACTTCGGCCAAGAGCAACGGCCGGATCGTCTGGAATTGCTTTTCGATGGCTCGAACCAGCAGGCCGGCCTCGGCGAGCGCACCTTCCTGGCCGTGCCGCTCGAGGCGGTCGCACAGGTCGCCGAGGTGGGTGGCGCCGAGGTTTTGGCTCGCCGACTTGAACCCGTGCGCGAGCAGCATCAACGCATCGGCGTCGCCGGCTTCCAGTGCGGCATGCAACCGTGCCATCTTTTGCCTGCCGTCCTCGAGGTACAGGGCAATGGCGCGCCGCAGAACGGCGCCGTCGTTGTCGAGCGCCCGGATGTTGGCCAGTGCCTCCTGATCGAGCATGCCCTCGCAGGAGGCGCTGCTCGGGTCCGCGAGTGGGACGAGGTCGCTGGGCTCGGTGTCCACCGAGCGATCGACCAGATGCTCGGGCAACCAGCGCGCCATCGTCGAACCCAGGCGGTTGCGCGTATACGGCTTGCTCAGGTAGTCGTCCATCCCCGCGGCCCGGCAGGTCTCGGCGTCGCGGACCAGCGCATTGGCGGTCAGCGCGACGATGGGAACGTGGCGCGCCGGGCGCTGCTCCCGCTCCCAGGCCCGGATTTCCCGCGTCGCGGCGAAGCCGTCCATGACCGGCATTTGGCAATCCATCAACACAATGTCGTAGCTCGCGCCGCGCACCGCATGCAGGGCTTCCTGGCCGTTCGAGACGATGTCCATTTCGCAGCCCATCGATTCGAGCATGTTGCGCGCGACGAACTGGTTGACGGGGTTGTCTTCGGCCACCAATACGCGGGCGTGAATCAGCATCGCGGCCGGAGCGACGTGCAGAGGCGCGTCGCCGGCCGGCGTGCAGGCGGCGGCCTGCACGAGTGCGCGGTAGAGTTCTCGGCGCCTCACGGGCTTTGGCAGGCACGCGCCGATGCCCAGATCGCGAGCCCGTCCGAGTTCTTGTGACGAGTGCACCGTCGTGAGGAGCACCAGCTTGATCTCCTGCAATGCCGGGTCGGCGCGCACCGCAACGGCCAGTTCGAGGCCGTCGATGCCGGGCATGGCGGCGTCGATGACCGCCAGTTCAAAGGGATCGCCGTCGAGGTATGCCCGGTGCAGGCGCTCCAGCGCCTGGGCTGCGCCGCCGGCCGCGCTGCTGCGCATGCCTGCCCCTTGCGCATGCTGTTGGAGAAGGTCCGCGCAGGTCGCGTTGTCATCGACGATCAAGACGTGCCGCCCAGCCAGTTCAGCGGGCGGCGTCGCGTCGGCAATCCTTTGCGCCGGATGCATGGGCAGAGTGAACCAAAAGTTCGAACCCAGCCCTTCGACACTTTCCACTCCGATTCGGCCCCCCATCAGTTCGACCAGATGGCGGCTGATCGCCAAGCCCAGCCCCGAGCCGCCGAACCTGCGCGTTGTCGAACTTTCGGCCTGGACGAAGGGGGTGAACAAATCGGCGCAGGACTGCGCGGCAATGCCGATCCCCGTATCACGAACGTCAACGCGGAGAACGTCAGGCGCCGCGGAGCTCACGTTGACCACCACTTCGCCAGCTTCAGTGAACTTCAGGCCGTTGCCCACCAGGTTGGTCAGCACCTGGCGGAACCGGTACGGGTCGCCATTCAACGACGATGGCAGACGCGGGTCGATGCGACAGGCCACTTCCAAGCTCTTGGAGTGCGCCCGGGGGCCCAGCAGCTGGAGCACGTCTTCAACCGCCTGAAGCAAGTCGAAGTCGACCGATTCGATCTCGAGCTTGCCGGCTTCGATTTTCGAGATGTCGAGGATGTCGTTGATGATCAACAGCAGCGACTCGCCCGAGTTTCGCACCGTCTCCAAGAAGGTCCGTTGCTGGACATTGAGCGGCGTCTCGAGCAGCAGTTCGGTCAAACCCAGCACGCCATTCATCGGCGTGCGGATTTCGTGGCTCATGTTGGCGAGAAACTCCGACTTGGCCTTGCTCGCGTTTTCGGCGGCGGCCTTTTCCGCGCGCAGCACCTGCTCGCGCAGCAACCCCTGCTGGGTCAGGACACGTTGTGTCGTTTCGAAGAACACGGTGTAGATGCCGACCACATGGCCTTCATCGGCGAGATCGGGCTCATGACGGCCAGAGTGCCACACTGGATTGCCGTCGCGGTCGGTCCGCTGGCGTTCCAACGGCACTGAGTTGCCTGCCAACGCTTTGCGCAAGTTCGGCTCGATGTCGTCCCAGAGCCGTTCTCCGACGACCTCACGCACCTCCCGGCCCACGACCAGTGCTGCCGGCTTGCCGAGCCAGCGCTCTTGCGCGCGATTGATGTAGCGGTAGCGGTACTCGGCGTCGATGTAGGAAACGGTCACGGGAATCTGATCCATGATGGATCGCAATTGCCGCTCGGCCCGATGCGCGAGCTCGAGCTCGCGCTGAACTTCCGATACGTCCTGCACGAGCAGTTGACAACCGACGACGGCTCCGTTTGCATCGCGCTGCGTCAGGAACTCGAATTGCAGCGTCCGAGGCGCCTCGTTCGGCAGCAGCGATGGCAATCGAATGCGCTGCTCCTGCCCGGCCAACGCCGCATCGATGAGCGGCCCGATCTTGGCCGCCAACTCGGTGCCGAACACTTCGTCGACCGTTTGTCCTTCGACGGCGTCGCGGCTGCGGAACAGCCATTGAGCGAACGCCGGGCTGGCATAGGTGCACCGCCGCCCGGCATCGACGAAGGCCACTCGCGCGAGCAGCCGAGCCGCCGTTTCGGTGTCGCGCGGACCGGGTCCGCCCGCGCTGCCGACGTCAGAGGGCGTGCTGGTCTTGGAGTGCAGCGTCCGCGCCGCCCGGAACACCAGCCACGCAGCCGATGCAATGGTCGCGGCTCTGAGCCACGCTCCCGAAACGGGCCAGTCGCCAAACTCGGCAGCACACCCAATGAGGGTCAGCGTGGCCAGGAAGAAGCCCACCCACGGATCCGCGCAACCCTCCCGCACCCGCTTCATGGCGGGCACCGCAGGCGGCGCTGGGACACGTCAGACAGCCTCCCAACCGGATCCGTTCGATTCCTGGCGCAGTGCATGCTCCCTCGCTCCCGGCGCTTGACCTGCCGTGTATCGGCGCAAACGAGGTTCTTCTTGAGGACATTCGTCTGCGCGTGGGTGCCGCATCGCCTATCCGCTGTTGTCGTGCGCGGATCGATTGATCCCGAACAGCCGGAACGTTCAAGCGGCCGGCGCCGAAGCAGCCTCTGCCAGCAGCCGGTCCACCAGCGGGCCGAGTTCCGTGAACATGCTGCCTTTGTGGATCAGCCCGCGAACGCCGCAGCGCTTCAACTCCGCGCGCCGCTGCTCGCCCAGGTCTCCCGAGCTCACGGCCACGGGCAGGTCGGGGCGGATGCGCGCCAGCTCGCGCGCGACCTCGAAGCCCGACAGGTCGCTCATGTTGAGGTCGGTCAGCACCAGGTCGAACGCCTTCGGGTGCGCGCGCACGGTGGCCAGCGCGATGCGCGGCTCCTGAAAACAGGTGACGCGGTAACCCCGGCGGCGCAGCAGCGACTCGCCCAGCATCAGCATCATGTCGTCGTCGTCGAGGTAGAGCACGTGCTGGCCCCTGGCCTTGGCAACGCTCGGCGCGGGCAGCGCTTGGCTCTGGCCCGAGACTCTCTGGCCCGACACTCGCGCTGCGTCCTCGGCGCGCGCCAGCGGGAAGTACAGGTGAAACGTGCTGCCCTGGCCGGGCGCGCTGTCCACGCCGATCGCCCCTTGATGAGTCGCCACGATGCCGTGCACGACCGACAGCCCCATGCCGGCGCCCGCGCCCGCGGCTTGCGTGGTGAAGTAGGGCTCGAAGATTCGGTCGCGGGTGGCCAGGTCCATGCCGCGGCCGCTGTCGCTGACCGACAGGTGCGCGTATTCGCCGGCTCCCAGTGCGGCGGGGCGCCGCGGCGAATCGGCGAGGAATTCGATCGCCTCCAGCACGACGCCAATGCGCCCGGGCCCACCCTGCAGGGCCTGCACGGCATTCGTCCAGAGATGGGCCAGCACTTGCCGCATCTTCGTGGCGTCGGCAAGCACGTGCAGCGGCGCTTGCTCAAGCGCGGCTTCCAGCTTGACCCCGGCCGGCAGCGTGGCCCGCAGCGAATCGAGCGACTCGCGCAGCAGCGGTTGCAGCGGTCGGTTCACCAGCTCGTGCGGTTCGAGGCGGCTGAAGCTGAGGATCTCTTGGACGAGCTTCGTGCCGCGGCGCGCGGCACGGTCGATTTGATCGAGGCTGCGCAACGCCGCGGGTTGGTGGCCGAGTTCGTCGCAGGCGAGCGCCAGGTTGCCGAGGATGGCGCTGAGCACGTTGTTGAAATCGTTCGCGATACCGCCCGCGAGCGCGGCGATCGCCTCCATCTTCTGCGCGTGGCGCAATTGCCCTTCGAGTTCGCGCCGCTTCGCCTGGGCGCGTTGCCGATCTGAAGAGTCACCGCTGGTCTTGAGCAGATCCGGCTTTGCCGGGGCGCTTTCCACCAGAGGCGCCGGCGGGTTGGCCCCAAGCTCGAGGATCGGCCCGGCGCGCAAGCGCCAGAGCCGCTCGGAGTCGTGCGCGACCCCCCTGTCCGGCACGACAGGCGGGCCGTCGGTGGCGCTGTCGCCCACCGCGAACAAGGCGCGCAGCCGTTGCTCGCCTTCCGCGCGCAGCGGTTCGGGCCACTGCGGGTCGGCCAGGCACGCGAGCAGCACATCGGCACTGCCGTTGTTGTGCGCGTGCCAGAGGCAATCGTGAATGGCGATCGGAAAGTCCAGCAGCGGCAGCAGGGCCTGGGCCAGGGCTTCGGGGCGGTTGCGCAGGACCGCGAGGTTGTGCGCGATGTGCAATGTGGCGTCGAACAGGACGCGCCGATTCGCCGCGCGCGCGGCTTGCAACACCGTTTCCAGCGCGCCAACGTAGGCTTGGGCGTCGCTCTCGCCGCTCATGCCGGTGCCCGTGACGCGCAGCAGCGATTCCACCGCGGGAATCAGGCCCGGGGCGAACTGCGAATCGTTGTGCGTCGCGGCTTCTGTCGCCATGGGAAACCCCTGTGGGAAGAATCCCGGCGCGATGCCGTTGTCAGGCGAAGGTGATTAGCAGGCGCTGAGCGAAGCGCGCAGGCGCGCGATCGAAGCCTTGTGCAGATCGAGCACGTGCGACTGCGGAACCTCCAGCGCCGCGGCGGCCTCTTTCAGGTTCAAGCCATGCTCGTA
>JANOLA010000130.1:0-13999 GCA_031419535.1 Burkholderiales bacterium
GTCGGATCGCCGAGCGTCGCCGGCAGCGCGCCCGGCGTGAAGCCGCGCCGCCCCGTCACGCCCACGACGGTGCTCACCACGCCGCGCGGCGTGATCCTGCGCACCGTGAAATTGCCCGTGTCGGCAATGAACAGATTGCCCGCCCCATCCAGCGCGATGCCGCGCGGCTGATTGAGCGTCGCTGCGGTGCCGGTGCCGTCGGCACTCCCGCTTTCGAGGTGGTTGCCCGCGAGCGTGCTCACCTCGCCCGCAGGCGTGATCTTGCGGATGTTGTGGTTGACGCGGTCCGCGACGTAGACGTTGCCCTGTTCGTCGGTTGCGATTCCCCAAGGCTGCGCGAAGCGCGCCGCAGCGCCCGTGCCGTCAACGCTGTCGATCGCGCCGGCGGCTCCGGCAAAGGTGCTCACCTGTCCGTCGAATGCGATCTTGCGAATCGTCGCGTTACCCGAATCGGCGACATAGATGTTGCCGGCGGCGTCGACAGCGATTCCCGCGGGTGTGTTGAAGGTGGCTGAAGCACCAATGCCGTCGGCGGAACCGACCTGGCCCAAGGCGCCGGCGAGCAAGGACACTTCGCCCGTGACCATGCGTTTGTAGATCGCGCCGGCACTGTCGCTAACGTAGATGTTCCCCGCGCGATCCACGGCAATGGCCTCGGGCTTGGCCACCGGGTCGAAGCCACCTCCAGTCAGGTCACGCGTCGACACATCGCCAGCCGGCGTGATGACACGCACGCTGCGGTTCAGCGTGTCGGCGACGTAGACGTTGTCGTTCAGATCGACGGCAATGCCGCGCGGCGCGAAGAACCGTGCTTGCGCGCCGGGCAAATCGGCATTGCCCTGCAGTTGCGCCGTGCCCGCGAGCGTGCTCACCGCACCGGCGAGCGTGATGGCGCGAATCGTGTTGTTGCCGGTGTCGGCCACGAGCAAGCGGCCTGCGGCGTCGACCGCCAGGCCGTTCGGAAAAAGAAAACTCGCCGCGCCTGCGGTGGCGTCGCTGCTGCCGAACTCTTGCGCGGTTCCGGCGAGCGTGCTCACGGTGCCGGCGGTGATCTTGCGGATCGTGCTGTTGCCACCGTCGGCGACGTAGATCGCGAGCCCCGCGCCGCTGCCAGACGCCGCCACACCGCTCGGCCCGGTGAAGCTGGCTGCGGCATTCGAACCGTCGGCGAAGCCCTGCATACCCGTCCCCGCAAGCGTGCCGACCGAGCCGGCGGACGTGATCGCACGAATCACATGATTTTCCGTGTCGGCGACATAGACATTGCCTGCGGCGTCGACGGCCACACCCGAGGGCGAATTGAAGCGCGCGGTCGACCCCGTCGCGTTCACATTGCCAGGCTGGCCGTGGAGGCCAGCCAGCGTTGAGACGTCAGCCGACGGCGTGATCTTGCGAATCGTGTGACCGGCGATGTCGGACACGTAGACGTTGGTGCCGTCGGTGGCGATGGCCCAGGGCGTGTCGAAACTCGCGGCGGGCCCGGTCCCATCGGCACCGCCGATCGCTTCAGGGCTCCCTGCAAAGGTACTGACCTCGCCGGTTGGGGTAATTTTCCGAATCGTGCTGTTGCCCGTGTCGGCGACATACAGGTTGCCGGTTGCGTCGATGGCAATCCCCGAGGGATTGTTCAGGCGCGCCGCAGCACCATTGCCGTCGGCGGTACCGGACTGACCGGCCAAGCCCGCGAAGGTACTCACCGCACCGGCCTCGGAAATCTTGCGAATCGTGTGGTTGCCGCTGTCGGCGACGTAGACGTTGCCCGAGGTATCGACAGCCACTCCATTCGGGCTGAAGAACCCGGCCGCGGCGCCCGTGCCGTCAAAATTTCCGGGGCCGGCGGCATGGCCCGCCAACAGCGAAAGGTTGCCTTGCGGGCCGTTTGGGACCGCGCCGCCGCCGCAGGCGAACACCAACATCGCCGACACGACGACAGCACCGGCATTCAGAACGCGCACCCGAGTCACCATGTTCCACCTCTTGAGGTTCGCCGACGCATGGTGTTACGGGTTCCCAGCGTCAGCTTACAAGGTCCAGAACGCGAAACGCCAACCCAGTGGGTTGGCGTCTGCCCTGGCGCTT
This sequence comes from Burkholderiales bacterium, assembly GCA_031419535.1. GTDB lineage: Bacteria > Pseudomonadota > Gammaproteobacteria > Burkholderiales > Burkholderiaceae_C > JAEMQF01. Next base: position 2,080 of record JANOLA010000130.1, read on the forward strand.
GAAACTCATCAAACCAACGGGTGGCGAGTGTACGGGCAGCGCCGAAGCTGTCATGAGCAGATTGAGCGCCTTTCATCACCGATCTTCGACCTATGGGCGCGAGCATCGCCGCGAGGCGATTGCTGCCTCGCGCGGGCAACTCGGCCCTGCTCACCCAGACCGTTGAAAGTTCACGCAGCTGCCTACGGTAGCGATCTACTCTCAGCAGCGAAGCGGGCTCTAATCCATCACCAAACAGCACCCCTTGCACAGTGAAGTCCCGAATTCGCAGCCAAGCAAACGAATTTCCCGGCGCTGACCGGCACGCTCGTGACGATGCCGAGAGCTTTGTCTTGCCCGTTCACGGTTTGTTCGCCGATGTCGAAACGGGAACAGCCTGCCTCAGGCTGGGCGATGAACTCGCCTCGGCGTCCGCGCAGAAGAGACTGCGCATCCTGTTGGCTTGGCAGCGAGACCTATCGACTTGCATCGACGGCACGCGTGCCGAATTGCTCCGGCCCAGACCTGCAGCTTTGCCGAGCACAGCCAGGCCGACACCTTCGATGTTCCGTGCCGTGTCGGCCGGTACAGGCTCCGACATCCACGACCTCTCCGAGGCGCACACTTGCGGCGAGACATGAGTGCCGCCACCGACAAGGAAGCTCAGCGCGAACCTTCGGCAACGATGCAAAGGATTGCCAAGTCCATCGGCATCGCGCTCGACAAGCAGTTGGGGGAGCGGGTTGCGAACGACCAACTGAAGATCGTGTGGTCTCACACGAGCGTGGGGACGATCGTCGCCACGGCGTTCGCCTTCTTCTTGGCGGCACGCCTCAGCTCGGAGATCCCGGCGCTCTACGTGAAATGCTGGCTGGGGCTCAAGCTAGCGGTGGCCGCCGTGCGCTTCTTGAACGCGCAGCTCTACAGGCACCGCGGCTACCCCGAGGGTGCCAAGTGGCGGGCTTGGACCTTTGGCCTGCTCTGTCTGGACGGGTTCGTTTGGGGATTGGCAGGCTTCGTTGGGGCGGGTGAAGCTACCAGCACGGCGTCGCTGGTGACAGCCTCATTGGCAGGCGTCGCGGCGGTGGCGACGTTCGGCCTGCAGGTCCATGCGCTGGCGGCCGCGGCCTACGTGGTCCCCATGATCCTTCCGACCGCTGCGGGGTTGCTGTTCAGGGCCGACGACTTTGGGCTGTTCGGCAGCGTCGGCCTGTTGATGTTTCTCGGCGTGTTGCTCGCGTCGGCCTCCAGGTCCGAGAAGGCAATACTCGAAACGTTTCTGCTCAGAGAACACAGCCAGCGAATCGCCGCGGAACGCCAGGCTGCACTCGAGCTGGCTGAACGCCGCGCGATCGAGCGGCAGCAGGCCCTGGACCACGCGAACCGCGAAAGCGCCGCCAAGAGCCAGTTCCTCACGACCATGAGCCACGAACTGCGGACACCGCTGCACGGCATTCTCGGTGTGGCGAGGTTGTTGCTGGACGAGCCGAACGACCCCGCGTTGCGAACGAAGCTGACGCTGATCGAGACGTCCGGCCAACACCTGCTCGTGTTGATCAACGACTTGCTCGACATTTCTCGCATTGAGGCGGGGGCCATGGTCATCCACAAGACCAACTTCAACTTGTACGACGAGGTACAGCGGATATCCGATGTCTACGTCGTCAGAACCGAAGACAAGAAACTTCGGTACAAGCTGAACATGGCCGTCGACAAAGACTGCGTCGTGAGCGCAGACCCCGCAAGACTGCGGCAGATTCTGCACAATCTTCTTGGCAACGCGGTGAAATTCACCGATGTCGGGCACGTCACGCTGGACGTTTCAACGCTGCCCAGCAACGATGTCGTGTTCGAGGTGAGGGACAGCGGTATCGGCATTTCGGAACAAGATCAGGGTCGAATCTTCCAGAAGTTCAGCCAGGCCGAGGCGCCCGGCCGAAGCCCCCTGGAGGGGACGGGCCTGGGTCTCACGATCGCGCGCGAACTGGCCCGAGCCATGGGCGGCGATGTGACCTGTCAAAGTGCACGCGGCGTCGGTTCGTCGTTCAAGTGCACGGTGCCGTTGCCGCGGGCCGAGAGGCACGCCCACAGCCTGAACGTGCTCTCACTTGCCACGGCGCCCCGCCCGCTTCGCACCGCAAACCACATCCTGCTGGCGGAAGACAATGAGGTGAACGCCCTGGTCACCACGGCGTCTCTTGAGCGCGAAGGCGCCCGAGTCGCGCTGGTGAAGAACGGCAGCGATGCGGTTCAGTGGGCGATTCGCCAAGGTGCTCGGCCAGAGATGATATTCATGGACGTGCGCATGCCCGTCATGGATGGTCTGGCGGCGACACAAAAGATCAGACTCGAGGAGAAAGCGCTCGGTCTGGATCGAGTTCCAATCGTCGCGTTGACGGCGACGGCAGGCGCGGAAGACATGAAAAAGTGCATCGAGGCCGGCATGGACGACTGCCTGGCCAAGCCCTGCACGCGGGACGAACTCGCCGCCATGATGGAGCGCTGGATCGATCGCCCGCGACAGCGTCAATCCGCGCCCAATGCTCACCCCGCCGAACTATGAACGAGGCATGAGGTTCACGCGGCAAGCGCCTGGCCGTACCTGGCGATGCGAGGCCGGGCGAACAATTCGATGTCTGCGTGCACGGTGTTCTTCATGAATCCATAGAGCGGATGCTTCCGGGCGAACCACTCTCTTTCCGCGGCCGTGACATCGAACTGGAGGATGCGGTGCGGAAACCCCCCGGCATAAGCCAATGCCACGCGCCGCGAATCGTCGAACACGTCGGAAAAGCCGAGACGCACGTACTGGCGGATCAGTGCCTCCTTGCGAGCGCCAATCACCAGCCAACGGACCTGATTCGCAAGGCAGTAGAGATAGCCGGCCTTCATCAGCGCGATCTTGACAAGCGGGTCGGCTCCCTGAACTGAAGCGAGGCGGGTGATTTCCGCGCGAGCATGGTCCAGGATTTCGGCGGGCAAGCTGACGGATTGTTCGACGAGCAAACTGGAAGTCGTGCTGGTTTGAACGCGCGCCGTGCCCACGACTCTTCCGGAGGCCTTGTCCTCGCAGACGAACACGACGGTTCCTGGCTCGAGGTCCACATCGTCCGGCTCCGCCAAGATCGACCGAAGTTCGGCAACGTGATGACCGTAGCTCACCGCCCGAACCGCGGCGGACCGGGCCAAGTCGTCCCAACTCGATGCCAGTCGGACGGTGAACGAAAGCTGAGCGGTGGGCATGATGTCCGATTTGCAACGTGAGTCGGCACAATTTAACAGACGACGCGACCTCGTGCCCGGCATCTGACCAATGAACCTCGACCACTGGCGGGCAATGCGAGCCCCAGAAGCGGCAAAGCCCGCACGCGGCGGGCCTTGGACACTGCTCTTCTGCTTGCTTGAACTGGTTGCGAGGGCAGGATTTGAACCTGCGACCTTTGGGTTATGAGCCCAACGAGCTACCAGACTGCTCCACCTCGCGACTGAGGCCTGAATTCTAACAGCTTCACGTCGATTCCGACCTTCGCTTCGAGAGCGAAGGGGCATTGCGTCGCTGCCGCGCGATCAGCTCGCTGCGGCTTCTGCCGGCTCCTGCTCAGGCGCCACGGGCTCGGGCCTGTCAACGAGCTCGACGTAGGCCATCGGTGCGTTGTCGCCGATCCGGAACCCCATTTTCAGAATTCGCGTGTAGCCGCCCGGCCGTGCCTTGTAGCGCGGCCCGAGTTCGTTGAACAGCTTGGTGACGATGTCGCGGTCGCGCGTGCGGTTGAATGCCAGGCGCCGGTTCGCCAGAGTGGCGTCTTTGCCCAAGGTGATCAGCGGCTCAACGACGCGGCGCAGTTCCTTGGCCTTTGGCAAGGTCGTCTTGATCGCTTCGTGCAACAGCAGCGAATTGCACATGTTGCGCAGCATCGCGAGCCGGTGCTCGGAAGTGCGGTTGAGCTTTCGAAGCCCGTGACGGTGACGCATGGTGCGGTTCCTTTCTGACTAGCGTAATGCCAGCAGCCGTATCAGGTACTGCCGGGTGCACCGGGCCGTCAACAAAGACAGCCCAATATCCAATGACGGCGAGAACGCTTCGCCGAAGCAAAAGACGGCGACGAGTGCCGTCATTGGCAACTTTTTATCGCTTATCCAATCCCTGCGGCGGCCAATTCTCCAGGCGCCCGCCGAGTGTCAGGCCACGCGAGGCCAGCACTTCCTTGATCTCGTTGAGCGACTTGCGGCCGAGGTTCGGCGTCTTCAGCAGCTCGGTTTCAGTGCGCTGGATCAGGTCGCCGATGTAGTAGATGTTCTCGGCCTTCAGGCAGTTCGCCGAACGCACGGTGAGCTCGAGCTCGTCCACCGGACGCAGCAGAATCGGGTCGAACTGGGTGCTGCGCTGTTGCGGCTCGCTGAATGCGGCGATTTCGCTGCCCTCGAGCTGCGCGAACACGGCGAGCTGTTCGACCAGAATCTTCGCCGACGAGCGGATCGCTTCCTCGGGCGTGACCGCGCCGTTGGTGACGATCTCCATCACCAGCTTGTCCAGATCCGTGCGCTGCTCGACACGGGCGCTCTCCACGGTGTAGCTGACGCGCGCGACCGGCGAGAACGACGCGTCGAGCACGATGCGGCCGATCGATTTCGTCGCTTCATCGCCGTAGCGGCGCATCGTGCCGGGCACGTAGCCGCGGCCCTTCTCGACCTTGATCTGCATGTCGAGCTTGCCGCCGTGCGCGAGGTTCGCCACCACGTGCTCGGGGTTGATGATCTCCACGTCGTGCGGCGTCTGGATGTCGCCGGCCGTGACCGGGCCCTCGCCTTCCTTGCGCAGCACCAGCGTCACTTCGTCGCGGTTGTGCAGCCGAAACACCACGCCCTTCAGGTTGAGCATGATGTGCACCACGTCTTCCTGCACGCCGTCGACGGTGGAGTATTCGTGCAGCACGCCGGCGATCGTGACCTCGGTGGGCGCATAACCGACCATCGACGACAACAGCACGCGCCGCAGCGCGTTGCCCAGCGTGTGACCATAGCCGCGCTCGAAAGGCTCGAGCGTGACCTTGGCGCGGTGGCCGCCGAGTGGCTCGACGTTGATGGCTTTGGGTTTCAGCAGATTCGTTTGCATTGAGTCTCCGTTCCTCTCAATACCCTCGGCTCGTTACACCGATAAGGCTGATGGACAGTGCCGGGCTTGAACATTCAGCTGCGCGCCCGGCAAGCACAGCAGAAGAATCGTGCAGAGAGGTCTCGGGGATTCCGTCGCGAGCGGGTCGAGCTTGTCGCGAGAAGCGCAGCCGTACTGCTGTACGGCGAGCATCGCAGCGGCAAGATCGTCCCGCGCAGCAGGAAGCCCCGTGACCTCTCAGCGGGAGTAGAGCTCGACGATCAGGGCCTCTTTGATGTCCGCCCCGAATTCGTCTCGGTCAGGCGCCTTCTTGAACACCCCTTGGCATTTCGCCATGTCCACCTGCACCCAGTCCGGCATGCCGATCGTCTCAGCCAATTTCAGCGAATCGGTCACGCGCAGTTGCTTCGCCGCTTTCTCGCGCACGCCGACGGTGTCGCCTGCCTTGACGAGGTAAGACGCGATGTTCACGACTTCGCCGTTCACGCTGATCGACTTGTGCGAGACCAGCTGGCGCGCCTCGGCGCGCGTCGAGCCGAAGCCCATGCGGTACACCACATTGTCCAGTCGCGACTCGAGCAGCATCAGCAAATTGCCGCCGGTGTTGCCCTTGCGGCGCTCGGCTTCGGCGAAGTAGCGGCGGAACTGCCGCTCCAGAATGCCGTACATGCGCTTGACTTTTTGCTTCTCGCGCAACTGCAAGCCGTAGTCCGACATGCGGGTGCCCGAGTTGCGCCCGTGCTGGCCGGGCTTGCTGTCGAATTTGGCCTTGTCGGCGATCGGCCGGCGCGCACTCTTCAAGAAGAGGTCGGTGCCTTCGCGACGCGAAAGCTTCGCCTTGGGTCCTAGATAACGTGCCACGTTGTTTCCTTCTGTCGATCTGACGCAGGCGGTGTGAGCCGCTTGCGCGAGTCTGGCGAGTGTTGTTGTTGGGCGCTCAGACGGTGGGCTTCAATGTCGGGGCCTCGCGGCCCCCTTGCCATTCAGTCGCCGCGCGTTCGCGACGATTCAAACCGGAACCACTAAATGCGACGCCGCTTCTGCGGCCGGCAACCGTTGTGCGGCACCGGCGTCACGTCGGAGATCAGGTTGATGCGGATTCCCAATGCCGCGAGCGCACGAACCGAAGACTCGCGCCCCGGCCCCGGGCCCTTGATGCGCACATCGAGGTTCTTGATGCCCTGCTCCTGCGCCGCGCGACCCGCCGTTTCGGCGGCCACCTGAGCGGCAAACGGCGTGCTCTTGCGCGAGCCCTTGAAGCCCTGGCCGCCGCTGGACGCCCACGACAGCGCGCTGCCCTGGCGATCGGTGATCGTGATGATGGTGTTGTTGAACGAGGCGTGCACATGCGCGATACCGTCCGCGACGTTCTTGCGAATCTTCTTGCGCACGCGCTGTGCGGCTGTGTTGACGGGTGGTTTTGCCATGTTGACTTTCTGCAATAACGTTGGAGCGGGCCGGTGCTTGTGGCGTCGGGCTGCTTACGCCGCCGCCTTCTTCACCAGCGCGCCGGAGCGACGCGGGCCCTTGCGGGTGCGCGCATTCGTCTTCGTTCGCTGGCCCCGCACCGGCAGGCCGCGCCGATGACGAAAGCCGCGGTAGCAGCCCAGGTCCATCAGGCGCTTGATGTTGATCGACATCTCGCGACGCAGGTCGCCTTCGATCGTCAAGCGGCCGATTTCCTCGCGGATCTTTTCCAGGTCGGTATCGGTCAGGTCCTTGACCTTGCGGTCGAGCGGAACGCCCGAGCGCGCGCAGATTTTCTGCGCCGTGCTGCGGCCGATGCCGTAGATCGACGTCAAGCCGATTTCGGCGTGTTTGTGGGGCGGGATGTTGATGCCGGCAATGCGTGCCATGTTCGTCCTTGACTAGATTTTGTGGTGCTGCCCAGGCTCAACCCTGGCGCTGCTTGTGGCGCGGGTCGGTGCAAATCACACGCACCACACCCTTGCGGCGCACGATCTTGCAATGGCGGCACATCTTCTTCACCGATGCAGCTACTTTCATTTCTGGCTCCGTTTCAGCTCTTGCGAGCTCCGATCAATTTCACTACTTGGCGCGAAACACGATGCGCGCGCGCGTCAGGTCGTAAGGCGTCAGTTCAACCGTCACTTTGTCACCGGGCAAGATGCGGATGTAGTGCATGCGCATCTTTCCGGAGATGTGACCCAGCACGACATGCCCGTTTTCCAGCTTCACGCGAAACGTTGCGTTGGGCAGATTCTCCAGAATCTCGCCCTGCATCTGGATGACATCGTCTTTCGCCATGCCTGAGTCGTGCCTGTCGTCCTAACCGCCGTTTTCCTGTTGATTGCCTTAGTCTGTTCGGGCTGCCCGTGGCTCAGCCCGCCTTGAAATTCGCTTTCTTCAGCAGCGACTCGTACTGCTGGCTCATCACGTAACTCTGCACCTGGGCCCAGAAGTCCATCGTCACGACCACGATGATCAACAGCGACGTGCCGCCGAAGTAGAACGGCACGTTGTACTTGAGCACCAGGAATTCTGGCAGCAGGCACACTGCGGTGATGTAGATCGCGCCGGCCAAGGTGAGGCGCGACAAGATTCGGTCGATGTGCTTGGCGGTCTGGTCGCCGGGGCGAATGCCGGGAATGAACGCGCCGCTCTTCTTCAGGTTGTCGGCCGTCTCGCGGCTGTTGAACACGAGCGCCGTGTAGAAGAAACAGAAGAACACGATCGCCGCGGCGTAGAGCATCACGTAGATCGGCTGGCCCGGTGACAGCAAGGCCGCCAGGTCCTTCAGCCAGCGCAAGCCGTCGCCCGTGGCGAACCAGCCCACCGCGGTGGCTGGCAGCAAGATGATGGACGAGGCGAAGATCGGCGGGATCACGCCCGACATGTTGAGCTTGAGCGGCAGGTGCGACGACTGCCCGCCGTAGACCTTGTTGCCGACCTGGCGCTTCGCATAGTTGACGAGAATCTTGCGCTGCCCGCGCTCGACGAATACAACGACGAACGTGACGAGGCCGACCACCGAAATGATGAACAGCGAGGCGATGATGCTCATCGCGCCGGTGCGAACCAGCTCGAACAAACCGCCGATCGCACTCGGCAACCCCGCGGCGATTCCGGCGAAGATCAGAATCGATATTCCGTTGCCCAAGCCGCGTTCCGTGATCTGCTCGCCCAGCCACATCAGGAACATTGTTCCTGCCACCAACGACACCACGGCCGTGAGGCGAAAACCGAAGCCCGGGGCGATCACGAGGCCGGGCGACCCTTCGAGCGCGAGCGCGATGCCGAGCGACTGGAACAACGCCAGGCCGAGCGTGCCGTAACGCGTGTACTGCGTGATCTTGCGGCGCCCCGATTCGCCTTCCTTCTTCAGCGCTTCGAGCGTCGGCACCACGTAGGTCATCAACTGCATGATGATCGACGCCGAGATGTAGGGCATGATGCCCAGCGCGAACACGGTGAAGCGCGACAGCGCGCCGCCCGAGAACATGTTGAACAGGCTCAGGATCCCGCCCTGCTGCCCCTTGAACAGTTGCTCCAACTGGTTCGGGTCGATGCCCGGCACGGGAATGTGCGCGCCGACGCGATACACGACGAGCGCGAGCAACAGAAAGATCAGGCGACGCCGCAGGTCGCCGAACTTTCCGCTCTTGGCCAGTTGATTCGCGTTCGTTGCCACGTGATGCGATGCCGATGCTGAAGTGGATGCTGCCCGGCGCTCAGCCGGCAGAACCGCCGGCGGCTTCGATCGCCGCCTTCGCGCCCGCGGTGGCGCCCACACCCTTGAGCGCCACTTTTTTCGTCAGCGTTCCTGTCTTGATGACCTTCACGATTTTGATCATCTCGCCCACCAGACGCGCCTGCTTCAGCGCCAGCAGGTCGACTTCCTCGGCGCCCAGGCGCTCGAGCTGGGTGAGGGTGATTTCCGCGTTGTACTTGAGCAGGTGCGACTTGAAGCCGCGCTTGGGCAAGCGGCGCTGCAAAGGCATTTGGCCGCCTTCGAAGCCGACCTTGTGATAGCCACCCGCGCGCGATTTCTGACCCTTGTGGCCACGCCCCGCCGTCTTGCCCAGGCCCGAGCCGATGCCGCGCCCGACGCGCCGCCGCGCGCGCTTGGCGCCGTCTGCCGGTTTGATCTTGTTGAGTTCCATGATGCTTCGTCTGTTGCGGCGCTCAGAGCACCTTGACCAGGTAGGACACCTTGTTGATCATGCCCCGCACCGACGCGGTGTCTTCCAGCGTCGACTCGCTGTTCAGCTTGCGCAGGCCCAGCCCGCGCACCGTGGCGCGGTGCGATTCGCGGGTGCCGGCGATGCTCTTCACCAGCTTGATGTGCACGGTTTTCTTGTCGCTCATGATGCTTCTTTCCGCCTACCGGTCAGTTGAAGATTTGTTCAACCGTCATTCCGCGCTTGGCGGCGATCTCGGCCGGCGTGCTGGTGTTCTTCAGCGCATCGAGCGTGGCACGAACCATGTTGTAGGGGTTCGACGACCCCAGGCTCTTGCAGACGATGTCGGTCACGCCCATCACTTCAAACACGGCGCGCATCGGGCCGCCCGCGATGATGCCGTCGCCGGGTTTTGCCGGCGCCATCAGTACGCGCGACGCGCCATGCTCGCCGATCACCTTGTGGTAGATCGTGCCTTCCTTCAGCGCCACTTTGAACAGGTTGCGGCGCGCGCTTTCCATCGCCTTCTGCACGGCGACCGGCACTTCCTTGGCCTTGCCCTTGCCCATGCCGATGCGGCCGTCGCCGTCACCCACCACGGTGAGCGCGGCAAAGCTCAGCGTGCGCCCGCCCTTCACCACCTTGGTGACGCGGTTCACCGCGATCATCTTTTCCTTCAGCCCGTCGTCGTTGGCTTCGCCTTGGGCGCCGCGGGGTTGAAACTTTGCCATGTTCGATTCCTAGAGATGGGGCTTCGACGTGCGCGCTTAGAACTGCAAACCGGCTTCGCGCGCGGCTTCGGCAAGCGCCTTCACACGCCCGTGGTATGCGAATCCGGAGCGGTCAAATGCGACCCGCTCCACACCGGCCGCCTTGGCGCGCTCGGCGATGCGCTGGCCCACTGCGGTGGCGGCGGCCACGTTGCCACCCTTGCCCGGAGCACCGAGTTCCTTGCGAGCCGGCGCCTCGGCGGTGGACGCGCTGGCGAGCACTTTCGCGCCGTCGTCACTGACGATGCTTGCGTAGATGTGCATGTTCGAGCGGAACACGGTCAGCCGCGCGACCTGCTGCTTGGTGATGCGGGTGCGGGTCTGAAGGGCGCGACGAAGGCGCTGCTCTTTCTTGTTCAGCATGGCTGCGACTCCATTACTTCTTCTTGGTTTCCTTGAGGGAAACCTTCTCGTCGATGTAGCGAATGCCCTTGCCCTTGTAGGGCTCGGGCGGGCGAAACGCGCGCACTTCAGCGGCGACCTGGCCCACCGCCTGGCGGTTTGCACCCTTGATCACGATCTCGGTTTGCGAGGGGCACTCCACCTTCACACCAGCGGGCATGTCCTTGGCCACCGGGTGCGAGAAACCGATCTGCAGCGTCAACTTCGATCCCGCCGCCTGAGCCCGAAAGCCCACGCCGACGAGACTCAGCTTCTTCTCGAATCCCTTGCTGACGCCGCTGACCATGTTGGCCACGAGCGCGCGCATCGTGCCCGTCATCGCGTCGGCTTGCGCTGTTTCAGCGAGCGCTGAGAACGTGACCTGGCCGGCGTCGCTCTTCACAGCCACCAATTCATGGCCGGGCTGCAGCAGCGTACCGAGCGCGCCCTTGACGCTGATCTGCCCAGCATTGACCGCGACTTCCACGCCCTTGGGAACCACGATCGGCATTTTTCCTACGCGAGACATGTGCTCTCCTTAGGCGACGTAGCAAATCACTTCGCCGCCGATGCCGACTTGACGCGCCTTGCGGTCCGTCATCACACCCTTGGGCGTGGTCACGATCGCCACACCCAGACCGTTTTGCACGCTGGGAATGTCGTGCCGGCCCTTGTAGATGCGCAGGCCCGGGCGGCTGACACGCTCGATGTGCTCGATCACCGGACGCCCCGCGTAGTACTTCAGCGCGATTTCGAGCTGCGGCTTGGTGCCGGCGTCGCGGATCGCGAAGCCGTCGATGTAGCCTTCGTCTTTCAGGACCTTGGCGATTGCGACTTTCAACTTGGACGACGGCATCGTCACCGTCGGCTTCTCCACCATCTGCGCATTGCGGATGCGCGTCAACATGTCGGCGATGGGGTCACTCATGCTCATTCGAAATTCTCCTGGTCGGGCCTTGGGCCTACCAACTGGCCTTGACGATGCCGGGGATGTCGCCCTTGAACGCCAAGTCGCGAATCTTGCTGCGGCCCAGGCCGAATTTGCGGAAGGTGCCGCGCGGGCGCCCGGTCAGCACGCAGCGGTTGCGCTGGCGCGTCGGGTACGCGTTGCGCGGCAGCTTCTGGAGCTCCAGGCGGGCCGCGTAGCGCACTTCGTCGGACTTCTTGGCGTCGTTGGCCGCAGCCTTGAGTTCGGCGTATTTCTTGGCGAACTTGGCGACCAGCTTTTCGCGCTTCTCTTCACGTTGAATGAGGGAGAGTTTTGCCACAGATGACCTCAATTCTTGAACGGAAAGCGGAAGGCTGTCAGGAGCGCCTTGCACTCGTCATCGGACCTGGCCGACGTCGTGAAGCTGATGTTCAAACCACGGATTGCATCGATCTTGTCGTACTCGATTTCCGGGAAGATGATCTGCTCCTTGACACCAACGTTGTAGTTGCCGCGACCATCGAATGACCGCCCCGAGATTCCGCGGAAGTCGCGAACCCGCGGCAGCGCAATGGTGACAAAGCGGTCAAGGAATTCGTACATCTGC
>JANOLA010000131.1:0-2241 GCA_031419535.1 Burkholderiales bacterium
GTGTTCAATGAACGCTGAGACTCGGACACGTCGACGTCAAATAAGTGTTCAGTGAACGCTGAGACCTGCCCCGTCAATTCAAGCACCTTCGTGATCAGGGCTTCGTTGTTGTTTACATTCAACCAGGCCTCGGTCGAGCGGCTAGTTGAAGGTCCCGCCGGCCAAGTCGCCATCAGCTATCCGGCGGGCTTCAGTGGACCGACATCGAAGATCAGCCTGTTCTCGAGCCCGCAGCTCGTTACGCTGCCGACGCTTCCAGCCCCTTCGTGGCCGGTCACCATGTCCTCGACCACGGACGGCCAAGCGCTCGATGTCGGCCTCGTGCACAACTCCTTGGTGTACGACAGCAGCCGCAATGTGTACTACGCGAGCGTTCCGGGTTCGGTGGTCGGTGTCGGCAACACGATTGCGACGGTCAACGCGGTGACCGGGCAGGTGACGCATTCCGCACCGATCGGCTCTGAGCCGGATGCGCTCGCGATCGCCGCAGACGGCAGCGTGCTCTACGTCGGACTCGACGGCTCAGGCGAGGTGCTGAGGCTTGCGCTCCCCTCGATGACCCCGATGGGCCGGACGCGCCTAGTCGTGGATTCTTTCTTCGGTCGCACGCGCGCCGAAGCCATCGCAGTATCGCCCGCGGATGGGACCGTCGCCGCGGTATCGATGGCCTGGTTCGCCGGGTTCAGTCCACGCCACGCAGGGGCCACGCTGCTGCGCGACATGGTGATGCAGCCGCAACGCACGCAAACGCACACCGGGAGCAACCTCGTCACGTTCGACTCGGCGGGAACGACGCTTTACGGCTTGAACATCGAAACAACCGAGTTCGGGCTGCGACGCATGCAGGTGCTCGCCGATGGCCTGTTGCAGGACTTCGTAGTGACCGCCGCCACGGGTTTCGGGGTGCGCGCGCTTGCGTTCGCCAACAACCGGGTCATCGCAGGCCCCGGGCTCTACGACACGCCGGCACTCACCGCCGCTGGCGTGATCTCGGGTGCATCGGACTGCCTGCCGGAGCGTTCGGGCGGGCAGCTGCTGTGCTTGAGCAATGCGATTGGGGAGGGCCGAGTGCTGGTTGCCAATTCCGGCACCTTTGTGATCGGCGCGTCGCTCGCGTACGCGACCTCCGAACCGTATCTACCGCGCCGGCTGGTGCAGGGTCCTGCCGGCCAGATCGCGATCAGCTACACGTCCTCGTTGCCGTCGTTTGCCACCACCCCCTCAATTCGCCTGTTCACGAGCCCGCAGCTCCCGTGACCTTGGGGGACAGGGCGGAAGCGGCTTACTAGCATGCCGACCGACAACAACGACCAAATCGCCGAGTGGAACGGCGCGCTTGGCCACCGCTGGGCCGAGTCGCAAGCCGAGATCGACCGCATCGTCGTGCCCTTCGGCGACGCCGCGTTGCGCCTTGCCACGCCGCACGCGGGCGAGCGTGTCATCGACCTCGGCTGCGGCTGCGGCGACACGTCGATCGAGCTGGCGCGCCGGGTCGGGCCCCGCGGCAGCGTGCTGGGTGTGGACGTGTCCAGGCCGATGCTCGAGGTGGCGCGTGCGCGCGCCGGCCAGGGCGAAGGGTCTCAGCTCGAATTCATGGAAGCCGACGCGTCGATCGCCGAACTGCCGATGGGCACCGACCTGATCTTCTCGCGCTTCGGCGCGATGTTCTTCGCCGAACCGGTGCTGGCGCTGCGCCACCTGCGCCATTCGATGCGAGCGCGCGGCCGCTTCGTCTTCGCATGCTGGCGCGTGCCGCGCGACAACCCCTGGGCGATGGCGCCGCTGGTGGCGGCGCGCAAGGCGCTGGGCATCACGCCAGCGCCGGCCGATCCGCACGCGCCCGGGCCGTTTGCGTTTGCCGACGACGCACGTTTGCACGCTATTCTGTCGCAGGCCGGGTTCGAGAACATCGACGTGCAGCGCTTCGACGCGCCGGTGTTTCTGGGCGCGACTCCACGCGCCGCCGCCGAAAACGCGGCGCGGCTCGGGCCGACGTCGATGCTGGTTCGAGAGATGGGCATCGAGCACCTGCCGGCGATCGTCGACGGCGTCGAAGCCGCCCTCCAAGCCTTGGCGGCTCCCGATGGCCATGTGAGCCTGAACGGCTCGGCCTGGATCGTCGGCGCTTTGAATCCACAGACCGTCTGAAGCGTCGGCGCGGCAATGATCCGGATCCGCGAAATCGACCACCTCGTGTTGCGGGTCGTCGACCTCGAGTTTGCCATCCGGGTCGGCGCGGAA
>JANOLA010000132.1:0-1573 GCA_031419535.1 Burkholderiales bacterium
CCAGCTCTTGCAAGACCTCGGGTGTGTGGATCGGGTGCGGGCCGTCGTCGAAAGTCAGGGCGATGCGTGCGGGCTCGCTGGGCCCGGCGCAGAACATCCATGGGCGCAGCAGGACATGCTTGACCCACTCGCGCAGCAATCGAAAAAGTCGTGCCCTCGGTTCCATGCGCCGCGCTCCGGAAGCAGTCAGGCGGAGTGAGCGACGCGCTCGAAGAGCGCGAAATGGCTGCGCGCCTCCTCTTGCCACGACATGTGCGCCACGGTGGCGCGGATCGATGCCTGGTTCCAGTCGCGACGCATCATGCTGGCCAGCGCCTCGGCCAGCGCTGGCGCTTGGCCGGGCTCAACCAGAAGCCCGTTTCCGGTGTTCACTAGCAACGGCGTTCCGCCGACACGCGTCGATACCACCGGCAATCCGGATGCCAGTGCCTCGATCACCACATTGGGCGTTCCTTCGCGGAAGCTCGGCAGGCAGAACCCATGCGCGCCACGCATCCATGCCGGCACTTCGTTGTGGTCGACCTCCCCGGCAAAGCGCACCTTCGTGGCCAAGCCCGACGCTTTAGCGCTCGCCTCCAGTGCGCCGCGCTCGGGGCCGTCACCGAGCAGCACGGTCGTGAAGTCGCATCGATTCGTTTTCTGCAGGATGGCCAACGCTTCGATCAGCACATGCAGGCCCTTTTCCTGCGAAAGTCGCGCGACGCAGATCAATGTCTTTCCCGAAAGCAGTGCCGAACTTCCGGGTGAGGCCGGCCTCGGCCCATCGGGCCGAAAACGGTCCAGATCGATTCCGTTGGGCGCCAAACTGATCTTCGAGCGCTCGATGCCAAGTGCGGCGATCCGGTCGGCCAATTCGGCGCTTACCGCCGTGACATGCGCCGCCCGACGCAGTGCCCAAACCGTTTGCGCCCGTTTCAGAGGCTGGGCCGCATAGACGCTCACGTCGGTTCCAAGTGCGGTCAACGTCACGGGGACGCCGATGCGGCGCCCGAGCAAGGTGGCGGCCACACCGTCGGGATAGATGAACCGGCCGTTGATCACGTCAAATCGGCGAGCCCGATGCAGCGAGCGAATCACCGACCATGCGCCCATCGCCTGCAACACGGGCTGCAAGACTCCGGAAAGTTTGGGCACCATCAGGTAGCGCGGGTAGTGGACGCGCACGCCGTCGACGGTGTCCGATGCTGGGACTCCGATGTAGCGCTTCCATTCCGGCCGGCCGCGCGTCATCGCCGTGTCCGGGGTCCACGGGATGGGACTGACCAAGGTCACGTCGGCGAATTCTTGCAAAGCGCGCAGGAATTCAGACGTGAATGGCGCCCGCACTCTTTCGTTCGGCGTGCGAAACAGGCTCGTGAACGCCAATACGTTCAGACGCGTGGTCATGAGTTTGCCGCCGCCGCTGCGGGAAGACCGGCGTACAGCGCCTGGTACTTGCGCAGCGTGTTCGCCTGGGAGAACTGGCGCTCTACACGTTGCCGTGCCGCCAGACCTAAGCCGCGTCGCAGTTCGTGCTTGAGTAGCAATTCGCGCATCGCTTGCGCCATGCGCTGGGGATTGCGCGCCGGCACCA
>JANOLA010000133.1:0-1936 GCA_031419535.1 Burkholderiales bacterium
TGCCGCGAAGCCGAATCCGGCCCGCAAGGCAGCAGTCGCGATGACGCCCTCGACGGTGGTCACCGCGCTGGTGCTGTTGCTCGGCATCCAACCGATCACGACCGACCTTTACCTGCCCGCGCTGCCCAACTTGCAGCAAGACCTGGCGGCGAGCGTCGCGGCGACGCAGTTGACGCTGTCGGCGCTGATCATCGCCTTCGGCGTCGCGCAGTTGATCTGCGGCCCGCTGGCTGACCGCTTCGGCAGGCGCCCGGTGCTGCTGATCGGCATGGCCCTCTACACGCTCGCGAGCCTGCTCGCCGCGCTCGCGCCGAGCATCGAATGGCTGGTGGTCTGGCGCGCGGCGCAAGGCGCGGCAATGGCCGCAGCGGTGACCTGCGGGCGCTCCATCGTGCGCGACCTGTACCCGCCGCGGCAAGGCGCGCGAATGCTGGCGCGTGGCCTGGGTGGGCTGGGCCTGATCGCGTTTGCCTCGCCACTGCTGGGCGGCGCGATCGTGCATTTCGCCGATTGGCATGCCGCGCTGCTCGTGCCGGCGCTGTTCGGCGCGGGCAGCCTCGGATTCATCGCGCTGCGCTTCACCGAGACCGTTCCCGAACCCAACCCGCGCGCCACGCAGCTCGCGCCGCTGTTGCGCAACTGGCGGGCAATCGTCGCGCACCCGACGTTTCGCGCCTACACGGCGTTGTTGTGCATGACCTACGCGGGCCTGTTCACGCTGCTCGCCGCGAGCTCGTTCGTCTACATCGGCGTGCTCGGCGTTTCGCGCCTGGCGTGCGGGGCGATCCTGGCGGCGAATTCGCTGTTCTACGTGGCCGGCACGCTGCTCTGCCGGCGCTTGCTGGCGCGCCACGGGCTGCGCGCCACGGTCGCGATCGGCGGCGCGTTCAGCGCGAGCGGCGGCCTGCTCACGGCCGCGCTGTCGCTCGCCGGCGCGCACGAATTTTCCACGTGGACCCTGGTCGTGCCGAGTTGGCTGTTCATGGTCGGCCACGGCATTCACCAGCCCTGCGGGCAAGCCGGCGCCGTCGGGCCTTTCCCGGAGAAAGCCGGCACCGCGGCGTCGGTCTCGGGCTTCTTGATGATGCTGGTGGCGTTTCTCGTCGGCATGCTGCTCGGGCACACGCTGACCGGCACGGTGTTTCCGTTGACGCTGGGCTTGGGCGGATTCGGGCTGGGCGTCGCGCTGGTTGCTTGGAGCGCCGTGCAACGCCACGGCGAGCCGATGCGCGGCACCCAGGTGCAGCCAGCTTGACATGGCGGCGAGCCGTGTCATTTGCCTCGCGGGGCCCACGGCGTCGGGCAAGAGCGCGATCGCGCTGGCGCTGGCGGGTGCGATGCAGCAGCCGGTGGAGATCGTCAGCGTCGACTCGGCCCAGGTGTACCGCGGCATGGACATCGGCACCGCCAAGCCCAGCGCCGCGCAGCGCGCAGCGGTGCCGCACCACCTGATCGACGTCATCGAGCCGAGCCAGAGTTACTCGGCGGCACGCTTCGTCGCCGATGCGCGGCGCGCCATCGCCGACATCAACGCACGCGGCCGGATCGCGCTGCTTGTCGGTGGCACGATGCTGTACTTCAAGGCGCTGCTGCATGGCCTGGACGCCCTGCCAGGCGCCGACCCTGAGCTGCGCGCTCGGCTCGACGCGCAGGCGGCGGCGCAAGGCTGGCCGGCGTTGCACGCCGAACTCGCGCACGTCGATCCGCTCACGGCGGCGCGGCTCGCGCCGAACGACGCGCAGCGCATCCAGCGCGCGCTCGAAGTGTTCCACCTCAGCGGCACGCCGATGTCGGCGCTGCACGGCAACACCACCGAAGCCCCATTGGCCGCGCCGCTGATCGCGCTCGAGCCACTCGATCGGGCGTGGCTGCACGCGCGCATCGCGGCGCGCTTTCACGACATGCTGGCGGCCGGCCTGGTCGACGAAGTTCGTGG
>JANOLA010000134.1:0-1958 GCA_031419535.1 Burkholderiales bacterium
CGATTTCTGGGGCGACGTGCAGCGCAGGACTGAGGTCGGCGCGCGCCAGCGCGCTTCCAAAACTGACTCGCCGCGCCTGTTTGAGCGTAGCGAACGAAGTGAGCGAAGCGAGTTCGCGGCGCGACCTCAGGCCGAGCAGCACAGTGCAGTCGGCGCGCAGCGCCGACCGCCCCAGCATGAGCCCCCGCCGGGTGCCGCCTGCCGCGCCGCGCCGGACGCTCGAAGTAGATGGGAACCGCAGGCATGACTACACCAATCGAACCGCGCGCCTTCCTTCGCAGCCTGTTCGATGCGTCTGTCGCCCGCGCGCTGCCGGCGCTCAATACCGCGGCGTACCTGCCACCGCCACCCAAGGGACGCACGGTTGTGCTGGGTGCCGGCAAGGCGGGCGGTGCGATGGCGGCCGCAGTGGACGCGCTCTGGCCTGCGAACGCGCCGCTGTCTGGACTGGTGGTCACGCGCAACCACCACGTGCCGCCGGCCTATAAGCACAGGCCCGGCCGCATTGAAGTGGTGGAGGCCGCGCACCCGGTGCCTGACGCCGCAGGCGAGCGAGCCGCGCAACGCATCGCCGAACTCACGCAAGGTTTGAGCGCCGACGATCTGGTGCTGTGCCTGATGTCCGGCGGCGCATCGGCGTTGCTGACGATGCCCGCATCCGGCATCACCTTGAACGAGAAGCGCGCGATCAATCAGGCGCTGCTGAAAAGCGGCGCGGCGATCGACGAGATGAACTGCGTGCGCAAGCACCTCTCTGCCATCAAGGGCGGGCGCCTCGCGGCGCGCTGCGCACCTGCGCAAGTGGTGAGCTTGCTGATCTCCGACGTTCCCGGCGACGCGCCCGAAGTCATCGGCAGCGGCCCCACCGTTCCCGACAGCAGCACTTGCGCGGACGCGCTGCGCATCCTCGCGCGCTACGCCATCGACATTCCCGCCGCGGCGCGCGCGGGCCTGGAAAGCGGCGCGTTCGAGTCGCCCAAACCCGGCGATGCACGATTCAACGGCCACCGTGTGCACATGATCGCGACGCCTTGGCAGTCGCTCGAAGCCGCGGCGGCGCTGGCGCGTGCTTCGGGAATCGACGCGTTTGTGCTCAGCGATGAAATCGAAGGCGAGTCGCGCGAAGTCGGCAAGGTGCATGCGGCGCTGGCGCGCGCCGTTGCGCGGCGCGGCACGCCCTTCGCCAAACCCTGCGTGATTCTCAGCGGCGGCGAAACGACGGTCACGGTGCGCGCCGGCAGCGAGGGACGCGCTGGGCGCGGCGGCCGCGCCAGCGAATTTTTGCTGGGCTGCGCGATCGCTCTGCAAGGTGAACCGAACGTCTACGCACTGGCTGCCGACACCGACGGAATCGACGGTATCGAAGACAACGCCGGCGCATTGATCACGCCCGATACGCTGGCGCGCGCCGCGGCGCTCGGCCTGAAAGCCGCTGAGATGCTGGATCGCAACGACGCCTACAACTTCTTCAAGCCGTTGGGCGATCTGGTCGTGAGCGGGCCGACTTTCACGAACGTCAACGACTTTCGCGCGCTCCTGGTCCTGTAGCCGCCACTTGCAGCAGTTGCGCGACGACGGCCGCCGCAATCACCTCAGGTTCCTTGCCGTCGATCCCGGGAACGCCGATCGGGCAGGTCAGGCGCGCCAGCAGCTCGGGCACGATGCCGCGCTCCTCGAAGCGGTGCATGAAGCGCTCGCGCTTCGTCTTCGAGCCGATCAACCCGAGATAAGCAAAATCGCCGCGCCGCAGAATCGCTTCCGTGATCCGCAGGTCCAGATCGTGCTGGTGCGTGAGCACGAGGTAGAACGCGCCCGGTGGCGCGTGGCGCACTTCGGCTTCGAGCGTGTCGATGCATGTGCGCTGCACCTGGGCGCGGCCAGGTGAGCAGAGCAGGTCGCTCGCCGCATTGAACTCGTCTTCGCGCTCGTCGATCCACTCGATGCGCACCGGCAGCGGG
>JANOLA010000135.1:0-3540 GCA_031419535.1 Burkholderiales bacterium
CGGGCCGCGCCATCGCACCGGCGGGCGCATCCACCGGCAGCGCCGAGGCCATGGACTTGCGCGACGGCGGCAGCGCCTTCGGCGGGCTGGATGTGCAGCGCGCCTGCGCGGCCGTGAACGGCGAGATCGCCGCCGCGCTGCTGGGGCGCGACGTGGCGGACCAGCCGGGCAACGATGCCGTGTTGATCGCGCTTGACGGCACGCCGAACAAGTCGCGCCTGGGCGGCAACGCGATCGTCGCGACGTCGATGGCATTGGCGCACGCCGCGGCGGCCTCGCGGCGCGTGCCGTTGTGGCGCTGGCTGGCGCAGTCGAACCCCACGCGCTTCCTGCCCTTGCCGCAAGTGCAAATCTTCGGCGGCGGCGCGCACGCCGGGCGCCGCGTCGACGTGCAGGACTTCATGGTGATCGCGGTGGGCGCATCCGACTACCCACAAGCGCTCGAATGGACCGCCGAGGTCTACCGCGCCGCGGGCGAGTTGATGCGCGACGCCGGGCGCCTGGCCGGCGTCGCCGACGAAGGCGGCTGGTGGCCGGCGTTCGACACGAACGAAGAAGCACTGGAATTCCTTCAGCGCGCGATCGAGCGCGCCGGTCACACGCCGGGCCAGGACGTGGCGATTGCGCTGGACATCGCCGCCAGCGACTTCGGCAAGGGCGGGCGCTACCGGCTCGCGCGCGAAGGGCGCAGGATCGAGCAAGACATCGACAGCGACGCCCTCTCCGAAATGCTGCTCGGCTGGCTGCGCCGCTATGCGATCGTCAGCATCGAAGACCCGCTCGCCGAAGACGACGCGCCGGGCCTGCGCGCATTCACCGCGGCAGCCGGGCCGAAGGTGCAAGTCGTCGCCGACGATTTCATCTGCACCCACGCGCAAAGAATCCGCGACGCGGCGCGGCTCGGTGCGTGCAACACGGCGTTGA
Source organism: Burkholderiales bacterium (assembly GCA_031419535.1). Taxonomy (GTDB): domain Bacteria; phylum Pseudomonadota; class Gammaproteobacteria; order Burkholderiales; family Burkholderiaceae_C; genus JAEMQF01. The sequence goes on from JANOLA010000135.1 coordinate 925, forward strand.
TCAAGCCGAACCAGGCCGGCACGCTCACCGAAACCCGGGCCGCGCTCGACGCGGCGCGCGCCGCCGGCTGGGGCGCGATCGTCTCGGCGCGCTCCGGCGAAACCGAAGACGTGACGATTCCGCACCTGGCCGTCGGCTGGGGCGTGCAGCAGCTCAAGGTGGGTTCGTTCGCGCGGTCCGAGCGCATGGCGAAGTGGAACGAGGGCTTGCGCATCGGCGAAGCGCTGGGCAGTGGCGCGCTACCGCCACGCAGCGCTTTCCCCTGGTCGGCCTGAGCGACTGGACGACTACACTCCGATCAAAATCATGGACGCGGGCGCCGCGCCATTGGGGACAAGAGGTGCTTCATGCCCGTTCTGCTGGGACTGAGCAAGGCGATCGACTGGCTGAACGCCCGGTTCGGCGTGGTCGCCAACTGGCTGGTCCTGTTCGCTTGCCTGATCAGTGCCGGCAACGCAGCGAGCCGCTATCTGTTCAGCGCCAGTTCGAACGGCTGGCTCGAGATCCAGTGGTACATGTTCGGCGGCATGGTGCTGCTGGGGGCCCCGTACACGCTCAAGATGAATGAGCATGTTCGCGTCGATCTGATTTACGGCATGGTGTCGGAGCGCACCCGGATCTGGATCGACATCGTCGGCGGGTTTCTGTTCTTGCTGCCGATCTGCGCGATCCTCATCTATTTCACGTGGCCGTGGTTCGTCGAATCCTGGACGATCAATGAGGCGTCGTCGAATGCCGGCGGGCTCATCCGTTGGCCCGTCAAGCTGCTGTTGCCGCTCGGCTTCGCGCTGATGGCGCTGCAGGGCATCTCGGAGATCATCAAACGCATCGCTGCCCTCGAGCATGTGATCGACGTCGAGTTCAAGTACGAGAAACCCATCCAATGAACATCGTGCGCGACAACATGGCGCCGCTGATGTTCATCGGCATGATCCTGTTCATGCTGATCGGCTATCCGGCGGCCTTCGCATTGGCGGCCACCGGCTTGTTCTTCGGTTTCATCGGTATCGAGCTGGGCCTGATCACGCCCGACTTTCTGGGCAACATCACGTTCCAGCTGTTCGGCATCGTCTCCAACGACCTCCTGCTGGCGATTCCGTTCTTCACCTTCATGGGCGCGATTCTCGAGCGCTGCGGCCTGGCCGAGGACCTGCTCGATTCGATCGGCCAGCTCTTCGGCCCGGTGCGCGGTGGCATGTCGTACGCCGTCATCTTCGTCGGCGCCATCCTAGGCGCCATCACCGGCACGGTCGCCGCATCGGTGATCGCGATGGGCGTCATCTCGATGACGCCGATGCTCAAGTACGGCTACGCGACGCGTCACACGATGGGCGTGATTGCGGCGTCGGGAACCATCACGCAATTGATCCCACCGTCACTCGTTCTCGTCGTGCTGGCTGACGTGCTCGGGCGTTCGGTGGGCGACATGTACGCGGGCGCCATCGGGCCGAGCCTGATCCAGATCGCCCTGTTTTGCGCCTGGGTCGGAATCGTCAGCCTGATCTGGCCCAACTCGGTGCCGGCGCTGCCGCTCGAGGCGCGCACGCTGCGCGGCTGGGCGTTGTGGAAGAAATGCCTGCGCGGCATGATCCCTTCGCTCGGGCTGATCTTTCTCGTGCTCGGCACGATCTTCATGGGTCTGGCCACCCCCTCCGAGGCGGGCGCGATGGGCGTGGTGGGCGCGATGTTGCTCGCGGCGTCTTACGGCACCCTGAGCTGGAAGTTGCTGTATCAGGGGATGTCAACCACGATGCGCCTGACCGCCATGGTTGTCTTCATCCTGATCGGCGCGCGCATCTTCAGCCTGGTGTTTCAGGGCGTGGGCGGCAAGGAATGGATCGAGCACCTGCTCACTGGGCTGCCCGGCGGTCAGATCGGCTTCCTGATCTTCGTCAACATCTTCATTTTCATCATCGCGTTCTTCCTCGACTTCTTCGAGATCGCCTTCATCATCATCCCGCTGCTCGCGCCGGTGGCGGTGAAGCTCGGCATCGACCTCGTCTGGTTCGGCGTGCTCATCTGCGCCAACATCCAGACGAGCTTCATGCACCCGCCGTTCGGTTTCGCGCTGTTTTATCTGCGGGGGATCGCGCCAGCATCGATCAAGACGTCGGAAATCTACTGGGGCGCCATTCCCTGGGTGTGCCTGCAATGCATTCTGGTGGCCATCCTGATCTTCTGGCCGGGCTCCGTGACCTACTGGCTCGACAAGGGCACCGGCGTCGACCCGTCCAAGGTTCAGATCGAGGTTCCGATGCCGGAGATGCCACCGCCTGTCGATTTTTCTACGCCGAAGAATTGAGCGTCTGACAGGCAAGCGCATGCACTCGCGTTGCGGCGCGCCACCCGATCGGCGGTTGGCGAGCTGTGGGATCCGTGGTATTGTGGTATGGCTCGCCCGACCCATACGCCCATATGAAGACCACCATCGACATATCCGACACCATTCTTCTGCAAGCCAAGCGGCTCGCGGCGCGCCGCGGTACCACCGTCAACGCGCTGGTGGAGCTGGGCTTGCGCCGGGTCATTGCCGACCGGAACAACGACACCCGCTTCGTCTTCCAGCCCGTTACCGACCGTCTCGGCGCCGGTTCGAGCCCATCGCCCGCGATGCCG
>JANOLA010000136.1:0-1781 GCA_031419535.1 Burkholderiales bacterium
CAGCGTCGAAAAACTCTGCACGTGGCCGGCGCGCAGCAGCGCCCACTTGCTGTGCGTGCCGGGCAGCACCAGCACGCCGTCGGCGCGATCGAGCAAGCGCAGCGCGCCGAAGATCTGCAATTCTTCGCCGCGCATCACGTCGGGGATGCCGGCGTGCTGGCACTTCAGCCCGGGGACGATGGCGATGCGCCGCGGCTCCACCCACACCAGGTGGGCGCAGATGTCTTCGAAGCGCGCCGGGCATGCGCAATACGGCGCCTCGACCCAGCCTTGTTTGGCTCCGGCCATACCGCCGATCAGGCCGAGGCTCCCTGGCGACGCCATCCAGTCGCCGAAGTGCTGCTCGAAGACGGCCTTGAATTCGCCCGGCTGGAGGCTCGCGACACCGCGTTGGAAGCTGCGCTCTTCGAGAACGGCGCCGTCGGCATCGAGGCGGGCACCGCGCAGTGCGGTGGTGCCCCAGTCGATGGCGACCAGTGAGTTCATGGGCACGCGTTGCGGCGTCTGCGGTGGTTGTGGCTGCGGCCGGCGCTTCGCGCCTTAACTTGGCCGCGCCAAGTTAGCCTTCACCGCAACCATTGAGCCTGTGGCTCAATGGTTGTCTCTCGGGACGAAGGCGCCGCGGCGACCGACGAGGAAATCGAGGTCCGCGCCTTCGTCGGCCGGCAGCACATGGTCGACATAGAGTTTCCAGTAGCCGCTCGCCAATGCCGGTGGCGGCGGCGTCCACGCCGCCAGGCGGCGCGCGAGTTCAGCATCGCTGACGTGCAACTGAAGGCTGCGCTTGGGAACGTCGAGCTCGATCAGGTCGCCGTTTTGCACCACCGCGAGCGGCCCGCCGGCCGCGGCTTCGGGCGAGCTGTGCAGCACCACGGTGCCATAGGCCGTGCCGCTCATGCGCGCGTCGCTGATGCGCACCATGTCGGTGATGCCCTTGCGCAGCACTTTCGGCGGCAGCGGCATGTTGCCCACCTCGGCCATGCCGGGGTAGCCCTTGGGGCCGCAGTTCTTCAGAACCAGGATGCAGTTCTCATCGACATCGAGGCCTTCGTCGTTGATGCGCGCGTGAAAGTCGTCGATGTTCTCGAACACGACGGCGCGGCCCTTGTGCACCATCAGCGCGGGCGTCGCCGCGCTCGGCTTGATCACCGCGCCGCGTGGCGCGAGGTTGCCGCGCAGCACCGCGATTCCAGCTTTCTCTTTGAATGGCTTGGCCACCGTCTTGATCACGCGCGGATCGAAGTTCTGCGCGTCGGCGATGTTCTCCTTCACCGTCTTGCCGGTGGCGGTGACGTGGCCCAGGTGCAGGCTGCTGGAAATCTCTTTCATCACCACGGGCAAGCCACCCGCGTAGCAAAAGTCTTCCATCAGGTGTTCGCCCGAGGGCTGAAGATTGACGAGGCAAGGCATTTCGCTGCCCAGGCGCTCGAAGTCGTCGATCGACAATTTGACGCCGATGCGCCCGGCGATCGCGATCAGGTGAATCACCGCATTCGTCGAACCGCCGATCGCGGCGAGCGTGCGGATCGCGTTCTCGAACGCTTCGCGCGTCAGGATGTCGGACAACACTTGATCCTCGTGCACCATCTCCACGATGCGCCGCCCGGCGTGGCGCGCGATCACGTTGCGCCGGCCGTCGACCGCCGGGTACGCGGCGTTGCCGGGCAGGCCCACGCCGAGCGCTTCGACCATGCACGCCATCGTGGAGGCGGTGCCCATCGTCATGCAGTGGCCGTGGCTGCGGTGCATGCAGCTTTCGGCGTCGAAGAAATCGGCCAGTT
>JANOLA010000137.1:0-8863 GCA_031419535.1 Burkholderiales bacterium
CCGGCACGCCGTTGCGCTTGCGCGCGCGCGAGGTTGGCGCAGGCCGCAGCGCCTGACGGCTCAGGTCAGAAATGACCTCGCCGAGCGACCGCCCCTGGCGCTTGGCGAGGCCCTTCGCTGCGAGCAATACGTCGTCATCGATCGTCAATGCGGTTCGCATCGGCGGCTCCCTCGTGCACTGGTGGCGGGTGCGCATCGAACATCACGCAACATACGCCGATGCGCGATCCCTGCGTCAAGACCGGGCGGGCTCCGGCGCTTGCCCGCGCCCGAGCAGCAGGCACGTCGCACCGAACATCACGTAGCCCACCGCCACCAGCGGCGACACCGCCCAGCCGAGCTGCGCCCCATGGATCAGCCCGATGTAGGCGAGCGCCGCGCCGGCGAAGGCCCAGCCTGCCGCGTGGCGCATCTTGTTGTCGATGACGTAGACCGCCATCGCGCCGAGCACCATGCCGGCCAGTACCGAGCCACCGCCCACCGACTCCAGCCCCTTGTAGAGCACGCCAAAACCCGCGAGCTTGTCCATGCCGAGCGCGGCGGCGTTCGTTCCGGCGGCACCGAGCGCGCCGTCGATCTGCGTCTTGGCCCATTCGGCGATGTTGGGAATGAGCGCGAGGATCACCGCCGGCGCGTGTTTCGCGGGCGACGCCTGGAACGCCTGCGCGCCGATCACGAGGCCGATGTAGAGCAGGATCGGCAGGATCGCCACCAGCGGAATCAGCGCGAGCAGCAGCGCGGTCAGGCCGAGGAAGCACACGAGCGCGATCGCGACGCCGGTGGCGAGCGAATAGCCGATGCGCCCGCCCACCGCTTTCCAGCCCGGGTGGCCGATGTAGACCGCCGGCGGGAACGGGCTGCCGAGCATCGAGCCGACCACCGCGCCCAGGCCATCCGCCAACAAGATCTTGCGCAGGTTGTAGTTGTCGCCCGCGGCCGAGGCGCTCTCCACGTTGTTCATCGCTTCGGTGAAGTTGTAGATGCCCAGCGGGATCGCGGTGACGAGCAGCGGCGCCACTTGCGACAAGCCGCTCCACACGTCGGCCGAGAAGATCGGCACGTGCAGGCCGAACTGCTGGAACGACTTGCCTAGAGCATCGAGCTTCACGTAGTCGCTCCAGCCGAGCAGCGCCGCGCCCCAGCCGATCAGCGAGCCGACGATCACCGCCACCAGCCCGCCCGGCAGGCCGCCGGGCATGCGCATGTTCGCGGTCCACGCGAGCAACACGATGGCAAAGCACACCAGGCCGATCCACGGCGTTTCCCACATCTGGAACGCCGGGCGCATCGAGATGAAGGCGATCGAGATTCCGGCCAGCGTGCCGAGCATCGCCGCGCGCGGCGTCAGCGCGCGGATCGCCGGGCCGACAAAGGCGCCGAGCAGCACGATCACGCCGATGATGAAACACCACGCCAGACCGGCCTGCCAGGCGAGCATCGGGTCTTTCGTCTTCAGGTAGGTCGGCAGCATGATCAGGAACACGACGATGAACATGTGCGGCACGCTCGGGCCGTAAGGCATGGCGGTCACGTCGCCGCGGCCTTCGGCCTTGCCCATCTGCCAGGCGAGGTAGGCGTAGAACAGGTTGCCCAGCGGCAACGCGATGCCCAGCGCGGGCAGGATGCGGCCGAACACGGTGTCGGCAGGCAGTTGCACGACGCCCAGGCAAAGCCCGGTGAGCACGATCACGTTCAGAAGGACGTTGGTGAACAGCCCGAAAAAGCCGTTCCAGTCGCCTGGGACCCACAGGCGGCCCGCTGTTGTGGTGACTCCAGCAGTCATGGTTTGTCTCCTTGTTGTGGTGGCTGAAGCGCACGCACTTCTTGTGCCATGCGCGGGGCGTGCGTCACGCCCGCGGTGGGTGACCGAGGGCGGACGCTGGCGCACTTTTACACCTCGGCGCACCAACGCGCATCGTGGATTACGCGCCTGCGCGGCAGGCGCTTGGCACCGAAATGGCGCGTTCGCTATTGCTGCGCTGCGGTATAGGCACGCCAGCCGCCGTGAGCGGTGATCTCGCGCTTGCCCTCGCACAGGAACGGTTCACCCAGCACGCCGAGCACGATGGAGCCGTCTTGCAGCACCACCTTGCCGATCGACAAGCCCGGCGGTTCGTTTTGCAGGATAGCCGCCAGGCCCGCCAGCGGCACGCTCCAGATCTCGAGCGCGACGTTCGTGCCCGCGCCGGGAGTGCGCAGCATCGCGGGGTGCCGGTCGTCGATCGACCAGATGCGGTAGCAGGCGTCGGTCTGGTCTTCGCGCACGAAACTCGCGCCGACGGCGAGCATGTTCGGGCTGAGTTCCAGGCCGCGCATCAGGGTGCCGTTGACGGCCAACAGAGTTTGTTCCATTTTCGATTTGCGCCTGCCGTTACTTTGTCAATGCCACCCCTCACCCCAACCCTCTCCCCGGCGTACCGGGGAGAGGGGGCGATATTTCTCCCTCCCTCTCTCCCGCGTGCGGGAGGGGGCCGGGGTGAGGGTGAAGCCGCGCAGCCAGCGCTTTCACCGCCGCCGAGAAACACGCCATCGGCGCTGTCGTCACGCCGGCGCCGATCTGGCCCACGCCCGCCTCGCGGTGCGCGATGCCGCTGTTGATGACGGGCAGGACGCTGTTGTCGACCACCTTGCGCGCGTCGATGCCTGCGGCGCACGGTGCGAAGTCCAGCGCGGGCAGCGTGAACGACGGGTTCACGCCGAGCGTGATGGCACGCATGCGCTGGCTGTGGTGCATTGCATCGGTGGCTGTGCCGCCGACGAACTTGACGATCGCCGGCGCGGCCGCCATCGCGAAGCCACCGACGCCCGCGGTCTCGGTGATCGCCGAGTCGCCCAGGTCCGGTGCCGCGTCCTTGATCGAATAGCCGGGGAAGTACAGTCCGTCGATCGCATTGGCCGGCGCTTCGAACCAGGCGTCTCCCGTGCCTGACAGGCGCACACCGAAGTTCACGCCGTTGCGCGCCATCGCCGTGACCATCGAACTGTTCGGTACGCCAGCCGCGGCGTCGCACATCGCCTTGCACGCGGCCATCGACAGGTTCAGGAAGAAGTGGTCGTTGCCGGCGATGAAGGCGAGCGCCTTCGCGGCGTCTTCGCGCGCGATCGGCGCTTCCATCAGCGCCGGCGCGATGCGCTTGATGAACAGGGCCGTCGCCGCCGCGTTGCGGTTGTGCACTTCGTCGCCCATGTTCAGCGCTTGCGCCATCAAGGGCTTGAGTTCGATCGCGCCGCTGCGCTCCAGCGCGGCGCGCAACGCAGGCGCGACCACGCTGGCCATCATTCGCAGGCGATCGATCACCTCGGGCCCGTTCGCGCCGAAGCGCAGTACCTTGCCCAGTCCTTCATTGAAGTTGCAGTAGGCGTGGTTGTCGCCGGCACGGTTCTTCACGACGAAGAGCGGCATCGACGGGCTGATGATTCCCGCCATCGGCCCCACCGCGCCGTGCGGGTGGCAGGGTTCGAGGTCCACTTCACCGCGCTCGACCAGTTGCTCGGCCGCGCTCACGGTCACCGCCCAGCCCTCGAGCAGCACCGCGCCGAGCACCGCGCCGCGCATCGGCCCGCACATCTGCGCCCACGCGATCGGTGGCCCGGCGTGCAGGATCAGGCGGCGGCCACCCGCCATGCGTGGCAGCACGTCGCGCGCCGTCGCGACGCCGGTGAGCACCGGCTGCGCCGCCATGAAGCGCTCGAACGCGACGCCGTTCGCGGCCTCGACGGCCGGGTGGTTCAGCACTTGCGCGAGCGCCCAGCCGGCGGCGCGGTCGCCCTGCGCGGGTGGCTGCCAGTCGAGCGCCACGCAACTTCCTCCTGCCGCGACCACGTTGTCGGCGAAGCCGCGCAGGCCGGCATTCAGCACGCTCAGTGTCTGCTTGAAAAGCGAGTGGGCGGGCAAGGCCGATTCAGTCACGGGCATCAATCGCTCCTCATGTGTCGAAGCGTCGTCCGGCATGCGGCGAAAGGCGCGATTTCATGTGTGCGTACTTGCGAAATGGGCTACTCAGGCTCGCCGCGCCGCGAGATGCACCGCCAGGCGCGCGGCGAGCAGCGCGGCCGAGATGTTGCTGTCGGCGACCCAGGCGCCCGCCGCCTCGAGCTGGCGCACCTGGTCCGCCTTGTCCTGCGGGTCGTCGGCGGTGCCGCAGACATGGCCGATCAACGCCAGCTCGCGCCCCTGGCGGCGGGCTTCGCCTTGCGCATCGGCGAGCGCCTGCGCGAGTCCGCGCGCCGGGTCCATGTGCGCGCCGAAGCCGAGCACCACGTCGAACAGGATGGCCGCGGTGTTCGGGTCGGCGCCTTGGGCGCGCACCGCGGCGTCGCGGTGGCTCGGGTCGATCATCGGGTGTGGCCGGCCGCGCGTGTAGTCGTCGTCGCCGAGGTCGAGGAACACGTGGCCCCCAACGTGACCGCCAGCGTGACCGTCGAGGTGGCCGTCGAAGCGCTGCGCGCCCTGCACCGGCTCGTTCGAACGGCACGCGAGGCGCCGCGCGATGAACGCAAGCTGCGCCTCGTAGCAAAAGGTGCCGCCGGTGAAGAGGGCACGCACCGCGAGCTGCGTCGCCGTCATTGCGGCGCAGTGCGGCTCGAGTGCCGCGACGCCGGCGTGCGGCGCCGTGGCGAACGGGCCCGGCAGCGCCTCGCCTTGGGCCAACGCCAGCGCGACATCGGCCGCGTGGCGCAGCGACTCGGCGGCGTACAGGCCCTTGGGCAGGCGCCGCGGCGTGGCACCGAGGAAATGCACGACGACGGGTTTGCCGGTCGCGGCGGCCGCGATTTCGATCTTCTGCGCGATCGCCGGCGACGGCGGTTTGGAAATCAGCACGATCACCTGTGTGCGCGCATCGGCGGCGAGCATGCCCAGCGCGTGCAGCATCGAGATGCCGCCGATCTCCTCTTTCAAGTCGCGCCCGCCGGTGCCCAGCGCCTGCGACACGCCGCCGCCGCGGTTGTGGATGCGGCAGGTCACTTCCTGCAGCCCCGTGCCCGATGCGGCCACCAGCCCGATCGCGCCGCGCCGCACGATGTTCGCGAAACCGAGCGGCACGCCGTTCACGATCGCGGTGCCGCAATCGGGCCCCATCACGAGCAGGCCCTGCTGGCGCGCGAAGGTCTTGATGGAAAGTTCCTCGGCCCCGGAGACGTTGTCGGAAAACAGCATCACGTGCAGGCCGAGTGCGAGCGCCTTGCGCGCCTCGGCGGCGGCGTAGTCGCCGGGCACCGAGATCAGCGCCAGATCCGCATCCGCCCCTTGCGCCGCCGCGTGCGCCGCGCCGAGCGTGAGCGACGTGAGCGGCAAATTGAACGCCGCGCCAGCAGCGCTGGGTGGCGGCGCGGCGGCTTTCAGCATCGATTCGGCCGCGTCGATGGCCGCATCGCACGCCGCTGCTTCGCCGCGCACGACGACCAGCAGATCCGACGGCGAGAACTTCGCATCGACGTCCAAGTTCGCATCAAGCAGCTGCGCCAGGTTCGCCGGCGTGGCCATCAGGCAAGACGCCTGCTCGATGCCCGCGCGCTCGCGCAGCGCGGCGCCGAGCTGCATCAGCGTCACCGAATCCTTGTAGAGGTTCGGGAAGGCCTTGAAGCGCAGGTCGGTCGTCACCCCGTGATTGTGGAGGACACGCGGCTTGCAGCCAAGAGGGCGCTCGGAAGGGCGCTCGGGCGCCACGCTCGCCGCGGGTTTTGCCCCGGAACGCGAGGCCGCGTCAGTTCTATCTGCCGCCCGGCAAGGTAGGCGCGAACTGACCAGGCTTGAGCTCGTCGTCGGCCTGGCACGCCTCGCGCCACGTCAGGTACTCGCCGATGCGCCCTTTCAGTTCGTAGAGCGGCAGCGGCTTGTGCAGCGCGAAGTCGGCGCCGCGCTGCTTCGCGTCTTGCACGAGCTGCGGCGAGTGGTCGGCGCTGAGCAGCACGACACAGGGGCGCTGCGGCAAGCGGCTCGCGATTTCGATCACTTCCAGCCCGTCGAGCTCTTCGCTGCCGCCCAGGCGCAGGTCGGCGATCACGGCGTCGTAGACGTTGCGAGACAGCAGGCGTTGCGCCCCTGCAAGGTCTTCAGCGCTGTCGACGCGGTAGTCGTAGGCGATGAAATACTCGCTGACCGCGAATCGGATCGCGGCTTCGTCGTCGACGATCAGGATGCGTCGCGCCATGGGGTGGGTAGCTTGCGCCGGGTTTTGAGCTGTTTTGAGCCGCGGCCGCTCGGTCGCTTGCGGCCTGTTCTATTTCTACTGTCTGCCCGCGAAGTAGGCCCAAGCATCGGGGCTGGGGCGGCTCAAGTCGCTCGAGGCGAACATTGTCAGTGTCGCGGGCAGCGTGCCCGATCCCGCATTCCACAGCGCGTGGCCGCGCAGCTCGCCTCGCTTCGGGCAGTTGTCGCCGAACGCGATGCGAACGTCGAACACGTTGGCGCTGCTGTTGGGCGTCAGCGTGCCGCTGTGCACGCAGCCGTCGGCGGGGGACTGCCCAGAGAACGCGCCGGTCGCGTCCACCGTGATCGAGGCCGAAATGATGCGCCCGAGCCCGGTGCTGTCGCCGAAATAGCTGCCCGCCACGTCGGCCAGACGCGCGCTGCCCTCGAAGCGGGCGCTGTAGGGCAGGTTGAAGTCCAGCAGCGGTGCACCGCTGTCGCTGAGCGTGCCGGCAATGGACGTCTTGGGCACACCCGTCAGCGAGGCCGAACCCGTTGCCAGCGGAGCGCCGGAGTGCGTGTCCAGGTTGCCGCCGACCGCGCTCGTGAAGCCGCTGGCGCTGACGGTTCCGCTGCCGAAGAAGATCGTGGCGATTCCACTGCCCGTCGCACCGCCGACCATCGCGTACATGCGGCCGTCGCCGAGGATCAAGGCGTCGACACTGCGGCCTCCCGAAGTGGTGCCGCTGTACAGCCCGGCGACCGACGCGGTGGGCTGTTGCTGCCCGGCCGGCGGGGTGTCGCCGCCGCCCCCGCCGCACGCGCCGAGCAACGCTGCGACGGTCATGCAGGCCCATGGGCCGTACGTTTTCACATCTGCCTCCCTGCCTTGCGCCACACCGAAGTCACGGGCTCCACCATGTACTGCAGCGCGGTCTGCTGGCCGCCGTCCAGGTACACCTCGGCGGGCATGCCGGCCTGCAACTTCAGATCGTCCGCGTCTTGCAGCGAGGCCGGGTCGGCGACGATCGAGACGCTGTAGTAGGGCAGCTGCGTCACCTTGTCGGTGAAACGGTCCGCGGAGACATAGCGCACCTTGCCCGTCACCATCGTCGTGTTGCGGTACTTGAACGCCGTGAACTTGATGCGCACCGGCTGGCCGACGTACACATGGTTCACCTCTTCTGGGCGGATCTGCGCTTCCAGCAGCATCGGCGTGTCGCTCGGCACCACTTCGGCGATGGCCTCGCCCGGGCGCACCACCGCGCCCGGCGACGTGAACTTCAGGTCGATGATCTCGCCCGCGGCCGGCGCCACGACCACTTGGCGTTTGGTGGCGTCGTTCGACTTGCGCAGTTCCTGCTCGATTTCGCCGATGCGCGCGGCGGTCGATTTCAGCTGGTCGCTCGCCGAGCGCGAGTATTCGTTGACGAGCGAGTTGCTGCGGATGTCGCTGTCCACCAGGCGCCCTTCGCTGCGCGCGAGTTCGCTGCGCCGCTCTTCCAGGCGCGACGCGTAATCCGCGACAGCCGCTTCCATCTGGTTCACGCGCGCGGTCGAGATGAAACCTTCGGCCAGCAGTCCTTGGTTCGATTGCAAGTCCTTGCGCTGCAACGCCAGCGAGTTCTGCGCCTGGGCGATCTGCGCCTGCAAGGCGGCCAGTTCCTGCTCGACGCGCGCGCGCTGCTGGCGCATGAGCGCCATTTCGCTGTTCAGCGAATGCAGGCGCGCGGCGAACAGCTGCGCCTCCTTGTCCAGCGCTTCCCGAACCCGCGGGTCGGATGCGGACAGGCCATGCAGCTCGGCGGAGAATCCAAGCGCCGGCGCGCGGCGCTGCTCGGCCTGCAAACGCTCGAGCGTCGCGCGTTCCACCGCCAGGCGGTAGGTGAGCCGGTTCTGGTCCGCGTCGACGCCCACGTCGCCAAGCACGACCACCGGCTGTCCAGCCTTGACGAACTGCCCGTCGCGCACGAGTACCTCGCGCACGATGCCGCCCTCCAGGTGCTGCACCGGCCTGCGGTTCAGGTCCACCTTCACGTGCGCCGGCGCCACCACCGCCATCGACAGCGGCGCCAAGCCGACCCAGGCGAACAGCGGCACCACGACGGCGAGCACCGTGAAGAAGCCGATGCGCGCCAGGCGCTCGAGTTGTTGTTGAGAGTTGAGCGCAACGGCGCCGGGCGGTGGCAAAGTGGCTGCGAGTGACATGGTGACTTTCCCTGGTTCCCTGTTCCCTGGCGTTCAAGCCGCCTTCGGCTTCTGCAGCGAGGCCTGCGCCTGAAGCTGCATCGACTTCATCACTTCCGCGGCCGGCCCGAACTGCTTGACCTTGCCGTCCTCTAACACCAGGATCTTGTCCACATGCGCGATCAGCGACGGCCGGTGCGTCACGACGATCGACGTCACGCCCTCGGCCCGCAGGCCGCTCAGGGCGCGCGCCAGCGCCATCTCGCCGTCGGCGTCCAGGCTCGCGTTGGGCTCGTCGAGCACGAGCAAGCGAATGTCGCCGTACATGGCACGCGCGAGCGCCACACGCTGGCGCTGCCCGGGCGACAGGCGCGAGCCGCCTTCGCCGACCGGCGTGTCGTAACCCTGCGCCAGCTTGGCGATCATCTCGTGCGCGTTGGCGCGCTTCGCGGCCTTGATGATTTCTTTCGGGTCCAGCTCGTTCAGCCGCCCGATGTTTTCACCCACCGTGCCGTCGAACAACTCCACGTCTTGCGGCACGTAGCC
>JANOLA010000138.1:0-2971 GCA_031419535.1 Burkholderiales bacterium
CCGGTCGCGACGAAGCACGCAACATCGGCGCGCACGCGCAAGACCACGGCGTGAACTTCTTCGACTCGGCGGATGTGTCCACGTCCGGCAAGTCGGTACTGCTGGTCGGCGAGCTGTTGGCGGGCCGGCGCGACGCCTGGGTGCTCGCGACCAAGGTCGGCAACAAGATGTCGGACCGACCGAACGAGACGCACTACTCGCGCAGCTGGATCATGCGTGCCATCGACGCGAGTCTGAAGCGCCTGGCGACGGACCACGTCGACATCTACTATCTGCACCGCGACTTCAACGGCATGGATCTCGAAGAGCCGCTGCGCGCGCTCGAGGCCCTGCTGCGTGCCGGAAAAATTCGCTCCTGGGGCGTCTCCAACTTTCGCGGCTGGCGCATCGCCGAGGCGGTGCACCTGGCGCGCGCGCTGAACATGCCCGCTCCCGTGGTGTGCCAGCCGTACTACAACCTGCTGAACCGCCAGCCCGAAGTGGAAGTGCTGCCGGCGTGCGCGCACCATGGCATCGGCGTCGTGCCGTACAGCCCGATCGCGCGCGGCGTGCTCGCCGGCAAGTACCTGCCCGGCGCCAGGCCGGTCGCGGGCTCGCGCGCCGCGCGCGGCGACAAGCGCATCATGGAGACCGAATTTCGCGAAGAGTCGCTCGCGATCGCGCAGCGGCTCAAGGAACATTGCGTGGGCAAGGGTGTGGCGCTGTTGCACTTCGCGAGCGCCTGGGTGCTGGCGAACCAAGCGGTGAGTTCGGTGATCGCCGGGCCGCGCACGCTGGCGCAGTGGCAAGACTATTTCGGCGCGCTCGAATGCAGCATCACGCCGGCCGACGAAGCGCTGGTCGATTCGCTGGTGCGCCCCGGCCACCCGTCGACGCCCGGCTACTCCGACCCGTCATATCCGCTCACGAAGCTGCGCCAGCAAGGGTAATTCCGGGTGCGCCGCCATCGCGCGATGGCCGATGCTGGCGCCTTTGCGACTCGTCCCTCAGGAGAACCCATGTAGTTGAACAAGCGTCCCATGATGTGGCTGGCTGCACTCGCACTGGCCACCGCCGGCCAGGCCATTGCGCAATCGAAGAAGGAAGTCACCTTCGCGCACCAAGACATGCTGGTGCCGTTTCGCACCGTCATGGAGTCGGGCGAGCTCGAGAAGGCCACCGGCTACAAGATCAACTGGCGCATGTTCGGCGGCGGCGGCGACGTGATCAAGGCGATGGCGTCGGGCGACGTGCACATCGGCGAAGCGGGCTCGAGCCCGATCGTCGCCGCGGCGAGCCAGGGCCAGGACATCAAACTCTTCTGGATCCTCGACGACATTGCCGACGCCGAGGCGCTGATCGTGCGCAACGGCTCGGGCGTCAACAGCGTGAAAGACCTGAAAGGCAAGAAGGTTGCCACGCCGTTCGTGTCCACCGCGCACTACCAGTTGATGGCGATCATGAAAGTAAGCGGCGTCGACGCGAAAGGCGTGAACGTGCTGAACATGCGCCCACCCGAAATTGCCGCCGCCTGGGAGCGCGGCGACATCGACGCGGCGTTCATCTGGGACCCGGTGCTGAGCAAGATCAAGGGCAACGGCAAGGTGATCGAGACCTCCAAGACGATCGGCGCGAAGGGCTTTCCCACGTTCGACGGCCTGATCGTCAACGCCAAGTGGGCGGCCGAGCACGAGGCCTTCATGGTCGCGCTGGTCAAGGTGCTGGCCAAGGCCGACGCCGCCTACATGGCGAACAAGGCGAAGTGGACCGTCGATTCACCGGAAGTGAAAGCGGTGGCGAAGTGGACCAAGGCCGACGCGAAAGACGTGCCGCCGTCGATGGCGCTCTACACGTTCCCGACGATGGCCGAACAGCTGGGGCCGAAGTGGCTCGGCGGCGCCGCGGTAAAGGCGATGACGAGCACGGCCGAGTTCTTGAAGGAGCAGGGCCGGATTCAGGAAGTCAAGGCCGACTACAAGGCGTTTGTGACTGACGCGTATTTGAAGAAGGCGATGGCCAAGTAGGCCGACGCGACCGAATGCAAATCGGGGCGGTGCGCGAGCGCTGCCCCGTTTCGCATCTGGCACGCTGACCCATGCCCACGCTCGACATCCAGAACCTCGCGGTCAACTACGCCGTGCAAGGCGGCACGCTTCAGGCGTTGACCGCCGTGAACCTGAGCATGCACGACGGCGACTTTGTCGTCGCGCTCGGCGCGTCGGGCTGCGGCAAGACGACGCTGCTCAATTGCATTGCCGGGTTCTTGCCGCCGTCAACGGGACAGATCCTGCTCGACGGCCAGCACGTCATCGGCCCGGGTGCGGACCGTGGCGTCGTGTTCCAGAAGCACGCGCTGATGCCGTGGCTCAACGTGCGCGACAACGTGGCCCTCGGTTTGCGCATGCGAGGGGTGGACGCGGCGACGCGGGCGCGAACGGCTGAGGACAAACTCGCGCTCGTCGGCCTGGAAAAATTCGCCGGCCACGCGGTGCATGAACTGTCGGGCGGCATGCAGCAGCGCGTGGGCATTGCGCGTGCGCTCGCCAGCGACCCGGCGGTGCTGTTGATGGACGAGCCGATGGGGGCGCTGGACGCATTCACGCGCGAGCAGGTGCAGGAGATTTTGCTGCATGCCTGGGCGAAGTCGAACAAGATGGTGTTCTTCATCACGCACTCGGTGGAAGAAGCGCTGTTCCTCGCCACGCGCCTGATCGTGATGAGCCCGAGCCCCGGGCGCATCACGCACACCTACGACAGCGTGCCGTTCTCGCGCCAGTTCCTCGCGCATGGCGACGCGCGCAAGGTGAAGAGCGACCCGGAGTTCATCCGCATGCGCGAAGAGGTGCTCGCGATCGTGCATCGGCGCGAGGCCGTGCATGCTTGATTCGAAAGGAGCGCCGCAAATCGCGTCGCAAATCGCGCCGAAAGTCGTGCAGAGCCCAGTGGCGCCGCTGAAGACCAGCCGCTTCAAGGTGCCCGGCGAGGGCAACAG
>JANOLA010000139.1:0-3573 GCA_031419535.1 Burkholderiales bacterium
GTGCCGGGCCTGCCCGAGCCGCGCCCGCTCGTCGAAATTTGGGTCTATTCACCGCGCTTCGAGGGCATTCACTTGCGCGGCGGCAAGGTGGCGCGCGGCGGGCTGCGCTGGTCGGACCGCGCCGAAGACTTCCGCACCGAAGTGCTGGGTCTCGTGAAGGCGCAGATGGTGAAGAACACTGTCATCGTGCCGGTGGGCAGCAAGGGCGGGTTCGTCCTGAAGAGAGCACCACCCGCGGCGGACCGCGAAACCTACTTGAAGGAAGGTATCGCCTGCTACCAAGACTACCTGCGCGCGCTGCTCGACCTCACCGACAACCTGGTCGGCGGCAAGCCGGTCGCGCCGCCGCAGCTGGTGCGCTACGACAGCGACGACCCCTATCTCGTCGTCGCGGCAGACAAAGGCACGGCGACGTTCTCCGACCACGCCAACGCCGTCAGCGCCGAATACGGCCACTGGCTCGGCGACGCGTTCGCGTCGGGCGGCAGCGTCGGCTACGACCACAAGGCGATGGGCATCACGGCGCGCGGCGCGTGGGAGAGCGTGAAGCGGCACTTCCGCGAACTTGGCGTGGACACGCAGGCTACGGCGTTCAGCGTGGTGGGAATCGGCGACATGTCGGGTGATGTGTTCGGCAACGGCATGCTGCTGTCGCGCCAGATTCGCCTGGTCGCCGCGTTCGACCACCGCCACGTCTTTCTCGACCCCGATCCTGACATCGCGGCGTCGTTCGCCGAGCGCGAGCGCCTCTTCAAACTGCCGCGGTCGTCTTGGATGGACTACGACCACAAGCTCATCTCGCCGGGCGGCGGCGTCTGGGCGCGTTCCGAAAAGTCGATCCCGGTGTCGCCGCAGGTGCAAGCGGTACTGGGCATCGCGGCGGCGCAACTCACGCCGACGGAACTGCTGAGCGCGATCCTCCAGGCGCCGGTGGACCTGCTTTACAACGGCGGCATCGGCACCTACATCAAGGCCAGCAGCGAAACCCACGCCGACGTGGGCGACCGCGCGAATGACGCATTGCGCATCGACGGCAAGGACTTGCGCTGCAAGGCGGTCGCCGAAGGCGGCAACCTCGGCTGCACCCAGCGCGGGCGCATCGAAGCCTCACTTCTGGGCCAGGGCGGTGCGGGCGTGCGCATCAACACCGATGCGATCGACAACTCGGCCGGCGTGGACACGTCGGACCATGAAGTCAACATCAAGATCCTGCTCGGGCTGGCGATCGGCGACGGCGAAATGACGCTGAAGCAGCGCAACGCCCTGCTGCCGCGCATGACCGACGATGTGGCCGCGCTCGTGCTGCGCGACAACTATTTTCAGACGCAGTCGCTGTCGGTCGACCATCGCCTGGGCGTGGCGCTGCTCGACCAGCAGGCGCGCTTCATCCGTTTCCTGGAGGGCGCCGGCCAACTTAACCGCACGATCGAATACCTGCCGAGCGACGAGCAGATCGCGCAGCGCAAGGCGCGGGGCAGCGGCCTCACGCGGCCCGAGATGGCGGTGCTGCTCGCCTACAGCAAGATGTGGCTGTCCGACGAGTTGATGGAATCCGACCTGCCCGAAGACCCGTGGGTCGGCAAGGCGCTGGAACGCTATTTCCCGGCGCTGCTCGTCGAGAAGTTCGGTGCCTACCTGCCGCGCCATCCGCTGAAGCGCGAGATCGTCGTCACGCATGTGCTGAACAGCATGGTGAACCGCGTCGGCGCGACGTTCGTGCACCGCATCAGCGAAGCCACCGGCGCCAAGCCGGCGCTCGTGGTGCGCGCCTACCTCGCGACGCGCGAAGTGTTCGGCTACTTGCTGCTCTGGCAGCAGATCGAGGCGCTGGACAACCGAGTGGCGGATGCGGTGCAGGCCGACATGCTGACGGAACTCGGGCGCCTGGGCGCGCGCGCCACCACCTGGTTCCTGCGCTCACGGCGCTTGGCGGAGCCGATGGAACAGTTGATCCAACGCTTCGCGCCCGCCGTGGCGGCTCTGCGCGCGCGCGGGGCCGACGGCGCGCCGACACCGCGCGCGCTGGCCTGGGAACAAGCCGGTGTGCCACGCGAGATCGCGATGGCCGTGGTGAACGCCGACGACCTGTACGCGGCGCTGGACGTCGCCGAAGTCGCCGACGCCGCGCATTGCCCGCTGGCCGACGTGAGCGAAGTGCACGCCGGCATCGCGCAGCGCCTGTCGCTCGCCCGCCTGCGCCGGCAGATCGACGCGCTACCGTCGGAAAGTTATTGGCAAAGCATGGCCAAGGTGGCGCTCGGCGACGACCTCGCAGGCCTGCAACGCATGATCGCCTACGAAGTGGCGATCGGTGCTGAGGATGGCAACGGTGGCGGCGACGGCGGTGGCAGCGCAGCCGGCGCAGCCAGCGGAGTTAGCGGAGCCAGCGGAAATGCGAACGCAATGCTCGCGGCCTGGGAGCAGCGCAACTCTGCCGCGCTGCAACGGGCGCAGCAACTGCTCGGTGAACTGGGCGACGCGAAGGGCGTCGATCTGGCGATGTTGTCGGTGGCGCTGCGGGAGCTGCGCAATTTGGCGTGAGAACGGTTCGACACCTGCCTGCGCCCGGATTCCCAGCAGCTCAAGCGGGCGAGCCCTCGGCGCGGCGGGGTGATCGAGCTGGTGTGCTGCGTGCCGAGCGGCGCTTCGGCGGCGGCGTGTCGTTCGGATCGTTCTGCGTGGGTGCATGCGCCTGCGCGGCAGACTTGACCGCGCGCCGCGGCGCGCTGCGGGTGCGGGCCGAGGTCGCGCAGGTCGGGCACGGCGCGCCGGCAAGCGATCAATCCGAAGCACAACTGACCCATACAGCTCTGCACTGTCATGTTCAGCGCAACGCCGAGAGCGACGATCGATGTGGGGTAAATGCCCGTCAATTTCGCGCCCGCCATGGACAAAGGCATGGGCGGGCCGGGCACGTTGGAGATGGCGACGTTGATCACGCGCAGCCGGTCCGCCAGGCGCGAGCGCCCGTAGAGCGACGCCAGACCGCTCATCAGCCAGGGCGATCCGAGGGAAGGAAAGTCTTTCGGCAGCAGATTGCCGAACACCCCCATCTGCGCCTTCATCGCGCGAGTGCCGTCCATGATGGCGGCCAGACGCGCGAGCGGGTCTTTCACGTGCGTGGCCAGGTCGATCCGCGAGCCCGAGACCTGGTTGTTGCTGGTGGTGTCGCCCTCTTGGCCACGCGCTTCCACCAAATGCTCGGGTGCGTGATGCCGCGCGTGGAGCTGCCACCGAGCCGCCGCCCGGCGCCCTGGGACGCCATCGTGTGGGGCGCGCCGCTTCACCTCGGGCTGTTCGTGCATCGCATCGACGGGCTCGCGCCGGGGCTGTACGCGCTCGCTCGCGACCCGGCTGCGCTCGCCACGTTGCGATCCGCGATGCACGCGCAGTTCGCCTGGTCGGTGCCGCCCGAGTGCCCGGCCGACCTGCCGCTGCGCCTGCTCGAGCGCGGCGACGCAACGCAGCTCGCGACCCAGCTGAGTTGCCACCAGGACATCGCCGGCGACGGCGCCTTTTCGCTCGCCATGATCGCGATGTACCAGCAGAGCCTGGTCACGCATGGGCCCTGGT
>JANOLA010000140.1:0-2824 GCA_031419535.1 Burkholderiales bacterium
GTCAAAGAAAGTGAGCGAACAGTCATGGCCAACAATGCAATCGTGAGCCGCCTGTGGAACCTGTGGACCGGGTTCGTGGCGCTGTGGGTGACCGACATTGAAAAATCGCATCCCGAGATCGCCTACCAGAATTCGATCGCGTCGATGACGGAGAAGTACACCAAGCTCAAGCAAGCGTCGGGTCGCATCATCGCGCGGCGTCTCGAGATCGAGTCGCGCCTGGAGACCGCCAGGACCGAGCTGGAAAAGGTGAGCGCGCAACTGAATGCGGCCCTGGCCACCAATCAGGACGACCTGGCGCTGGTACTCATCCAGAAAAAGAACGCGCTTGACGAAGACATTCGGGCTCTTGGCGCCGACTTCGCCGAGGCCGACAAAGATGCCGAAGAAGCCAAGGGCAGCCTGTTGCAGATCAAGAGCGAAATCGACAAGCTCAAGTCCGAGAAGGACCGCATGCTCGCCAAGTTCCAGAGCGCCGAAGCGCGGCTGAAGATTCAGGAGTCGCTGGACGGTTTGTCGATCGACGCCGAGGTGCAGGCGCTTTCGGGCGTGCGCGAACACATCAAGGGCCGGGTCGCGGAAGCCAAGCTCGGCGCCGAGCTGCGCCAGTCCGATCTGGACGTGCGCTTGCAAGGCCTGAGCCAAAACGCCGGCGCGGTGACGGCGCGCGCCCAGCTCGAGCAAATGAAGAAGGCGCGCGCGGCCGAGTCCACCGGCGGCAAGAGCCTCTGATCTGAGAGGCTGAGGCGATGCCCACGCCCACGCCCAAGCCCCAGCCCGACCTGCCGCGCTGGGCTGCCCTCGTCCGCGAGAAGTATCTCGCCGGCGAGGCGTCGACCTTCGTGCTGTACCGCAATGTGTTCGACGTCTTCTTGCAGGACGGTCGATTCCAGGACCTGCAATCGTTCCTGACGGAAGTGCTGGTCGAGCAAACCAAGAGCACGATCGTCGAGGTGTCGAGCGAGTTCGGCGTGCAATGCCTGAAGGGCAAGGTCGCACTCGACCAGGGCGGCGACCTGATGCAAAAACTGCACAGCCTGGAGCGGCACCTGAGCGCCAGCCACGGCACGGCGGTGATCGTGCCGTACGCCGACACGCTGATGCCCAGCGAAGACGCGGCATTCGTCTCGTCTGAAGATCGCAAGGTCGCAACCCTGTTTCACCGTTGGTCGCTCGATCGCAAACTCAATGCCACCGACAACATCACGTTCATCATCGTCGAAACACTGGGGGCCTTGAATCAGGGCTTGCTGTCGAACCCAAAGGTGTCAGCGGTCGAGGTGCCGATGCCCGACTTGGCGGCACGCAGCGATGTGGTCCGCCACCTCGGCCCGAAGCTCACCGACAAGCAGGTGCGGCTGTACGCCGAGCGCATGGCAGGGCTGCGGGCGGTGCAGATCGAAAGCCTGATGCGGGCCTCCGGCGACAGTTCGATGACCGAGGCCGAACGCCAGAAGCTGATCGCGCAATTGTTGAGCGGCGCGCCCGACGCCCAAGAGCGCGCGAAGCGTTTTGCCGGCATCACCGCCGGCATGACGGCCGATGAGATCGTGAAACTCGTCGAACCCACGAAGGCCGTGCCCTCGGTCGACCCGGATGACGATGTGTTGCGCCTGATTCAGGCGCGCAAACGCGAGTTGATCGAAAAGGAGTGCGCCGGCCTGATCGAGTTCGTCGAGCCCAAGCATGGGCTGGCAGCCGTGGGCGGCGCTCAGCACATCACGGGCGAACTGGCGGAAATCGCGCGCAGTCTGCGCGCCGGCGACAGCAAGCTCACGCCGATGGGGTTGCTCGCAGTCGGCCCGATGGGTGCGGGCAAGACTTTCGTGATCAAGGCGTTCTTGAAGGATGCAGGCCTGTCGGCGGTGGCGCTGAAGAACTTTCGCTCGAAGTGGGTCGGCTCCACCGAGAAGAATCTCGAGCGCGTGTTGGCCACCGTCAAGGCGATGGGACCGATCGCGGTGCTCATCGACGAGGGGGATCGAAGCTTCGGCAACAGCGGCGGCGAAGGCGGCGACGAGGGCACGAGCTCGCGCGTGATCGCGCGGCTCAAGGAATTCATGTCCGACACCGAAAATCGCGGCGCGGTGCTGTTCATCATGCTCACGAATCGGCCCGACAAGCTGGACACCGACATCAAGCGCCCGGGCCGCATGGACCGCAAGATTCCGTTCTTCTACTGCGAATCCGCGGACGATCGGGCTGCGGTGGTGAGTGCTGTGATGCGCCGCTATGGGGACACGGCGGACGCCGATTCGGCTGAGCTGGCCGCGCTGTGCGGCGACCTCGACGGCTACTCCAACGCCGACCTCGAGGCGATGACCCTGCTGGGTCTGGAGTTCAAGCAGCGCGACCCGGCCCTGACGCTGATGGCCGCCCTGACGCTGGCAAAACAAGACTTCATGCCGCCGCAGGAGAGCGAGATGATCGAATTCATGGAGCTGCTGGCGGTCTCGGAGACCTCGCGCCGTTCGCTCCTGCCTGAGCGCTTCAAACAGATGTCGATCAAGGAAATTCAATCCCGGTTGCAGCAGGCGCGCAAGGCTGCGCTGGGGCGTTGATCTGCCAGCCAACTTGAAGGAGATGACCCGTGAGTGCACCTCAATCCCAAGCGTTTTCGAACGAGCAGTTGATGGCCTTGGTCGAGAGCATGTTGTCGACCGCCCGGGTCGACGGCGTGCACCCCAAGGAGGAGGCCTTGATTCGTGTGTTCTATGAAGAGCAGCGCCTCCCCGGCATGCCCGCCTACGAGGGTGTGGCGGCGGCGGCCGACAAGGGCATCAAGCAGCACGAGGCGTTGCGTGGCGATGTCGGCTTCGCCGAG
>JANOLA010000141.1:0-22234 GCA_031419535.1 Burkholderiales bacterium
CACGCTCTCGCACATCATCGCCAACGAACTCGGCGTGAACCTGCGCCAAACCTCGGGGCCGGTGCTCGAGAAGCCGAAAGACCTGGCGGCCATTCTCACCAACCTCGAACGCAACGACGTGCTCTTCATCGACGAGATCCATCGCCTGAGCCCGGTGGTCGAGGACATTCTCTACCCGGCGCTCGAGGACTACCAGATCGACATCATGATCGGCGAGGGCCCGGCCGCGCGCTCGATCAATCTCGACTTGCAGCCGTTCACGCTGGTCGGTGCGACCACGCGCGCGGGCATGCTGACGAACCCGCTGCGCGACCGCTTCGGCATCGTCACGCGCCTGGAGTTCTACACCGCGGAAGAGCTGGCACGCATCGTCAAGCGCTCCGCCGGCCTGCTCAAAGTGGCGGCCGACCACGAAGGCGTGTTCGAGATCGCACGCCGCTCGCGCGGCACGCCGCGCATCGCGAACCGGCTG
Organism: Burkholderiales bacterium; assembly: GCA_031419535.1. GTDB lineage: Bacteria > Pseudomonadota > Gammaproteobacteria > Burkholderiales > Burkholderiaceae_C > JAEMQF01. The sequence continues at coordinate 473 of JANOLA010000141.1, forward strand.
TTGCGGCGGGTGCGGGACTTTGCCGAGGTCAAAGGCAACGGCAGCATCGACAAGGGCGTGGCCGACAAGGCGCTGGTGATGCTCGACGTGGACCCGCAAGGCCTGGACGTGATGGACCGCAAGCTGCTCGAGGCCGTGATTCACCGTTTCGACGGCGGGCCGGTGGGGCTGGACAACGTGGCCGCGGCGATCGGCGAAGAGCGCGACACGATCGAAGACGTGATCGAGCCGTTCCTGATCCAGCAAGGCTACTTGCAGCGCACGCCACGCGGCCGCGTCGCCACCCTTGCAGCGTACCGGCACCTCGGCCTGAACGTTCCCAAGGGCATGGGCGAAGACCTGTTCGGCACCTGAGCGCCCAAGTCGGCGCATCGCCGGCATGCTACCGAATCCGCCAAGCGCGGCTCACCGCGCCGCGCGCGGCGTCAGTCCTTCTTGCTCAGCAGCGACAAGAACTCGCGCCGCAGCGTCGGGTTTTCCAGGAACGCGCCCTGCATCACACTGTTCGTCATCATCGCGCCGTCGTCTTTCACGCCGCGCCAATGCATGCAGAAGTGATCGGCTTCCATCACGACGCCCAAGCCATCGGGCTTCACGCGCTGCTGCAATTCGTCGGCCAGCATCTTCACGGCTTCTTCCTGAATCTGCGGGCGGCTCATGATCCAGTCGCAGATGCGCACGTATTTCGACAGGCCGATCAGGTTCGAATGTTCATTGGGCAGGACTCCGATCCAGACCCTGCCGAGGATCGGACACAGGTGGTGCGAGCACGCGCTGCGCACCTTGATCGGGCCGACGATCATCAACTCGTTCAAGCGCGCCACGTTTGGAAACTCGGTCACCGTGGGCATCGGCTGGTAGCGGCCGCTGAAGACTTCGTTGATGAACATCTTGGCGACGCGCCGCGCCGTTTCCTGCGTGTTGTGGTCGCTCTGCGTGTCGATCACGAGCGCCTGCAGCACTTCCTGCATCTTCGCTTCGACTTCCGCGCGCAGCTCGTCGAGTTCACCGTCGCGAATGAAGCCCGCGATGTTGTCGTTCGCGTGGTAGCGCGCCTGTGCGCCCACCAGCCGGTAGCGGATTCGGTCCGACGCCGACAGGTGCGACAACTCTTCTTCGGTGCGGAATATCCGCGTGGCGACTTCGCGCTTCATGGCATTCCTTCGGGTGGCAACCGATGCCAAGCGTACCGCAGGCAAGGCGCCCGTAGACTGCGCCCGGTGAAATCCCCCACGCGCCTACCCCCTGCCGACGCCTCCGCGGAGACCACCGCCGAAGCGCCCGGCCATGCCGCAGCGCTGTCGTTGCCGCTATCCACCTTGTTGCAGCATTGCGCGCAGGCGGTTCGCGCGGTGCGCGCCGGAGAGTCGCTGAACACCGCGCTCGAGCGCTGCCCACCGGCCGCACGCGCCGGTGCGCAAGCGCTGAGCTTTCACGCGCTGCGCTGGCTCGGCTCGGCGCAGGCCGCGCGCACGCTGCTCGCGCCGCGCAAGCCACCGCCCGAGGCCGACGCCGTGCTGCTGAGCGCGCTGGCCTTGCTGTGGCCGGGCGCATCGACGGCGTACGCCGAGCACACCGTGGTCGACCAGGCGGTCGCCGCCACGCGTCTCGTCGCGCCGCGCAGCGCAGCGTTCGTCAACGCCGTGCTGCGGCGTTTCCTGCGCGAGCGCGATGCGCTGTGCGCCGCGGCCTTGCGCGACCCGGTGGCGCAACACAACCACCCGAAGTGGTGGATCGAACGTTTGACGCAAGACTGGCCCGAGCACGCGCCGGCGCTGCTCAGCGCCGCGAACCAGCACCCGCCGATGGACCTGCGGGTCAACCTGCGCCGCGGCAGCGCGCAAGCGTACGCAGCACGACTTGCCGAACACGGCATCGAGGCGCTGCTGCGCGGCGCTGCGTGCGTCACGCTGCGCGAACCCTGCCCGGTGGCGCGGTTGCCGGGCTTCGCCGAAGGAGCCGTGTCGGTGCAAGACGCAGCTGCGCAGCTCGCCGCGCCGCTGCTGCTGGGAGCCGGTTTGCCCGTGGGTGCGCGCGTGCTCGACGCCTGCGCGGCACCCGGCGGCAAGACGGCGCACCTGCTGGAGCTGGCCGCTCTCGACGTGACCGCGCTCGACCGCGAAGCCACGCGCCTGCAACGGGTCGCGCAAACGCTGGCGCGGCTCGACTTGCACGCGCGCATCGTCTGCGCCGACGCCGCCGACACCGCGTCTTGGTGGGACGGCAAGCCCTTCGACGCGATTCTGCTCGACGCGCCGTGCAGCGCGTCGGGCATCGTGCGCCGCCACCCGGACGTGCGCTGGCTGCGCCGCGCCACCGACATCGACGCGCTGGCGCTGACCCAGGCGCGCTTGCTCGACGCGCTGTGGCCATTGCTCGAGTCAGGCGGCAGATTGCTCTATGGCACCTGCTCCGTGTTCCGGCGCGAAGGGCAATCCCAGATCGACGCTTTTTTGCAACGCCGGCCCGACGCCGCACTCGCGCTCGAACCTGCATCACCCGGCCATCTACTGCCGCTGGCCGACAATGACTCGCCCGCCGAACCGGCTTCTGCACGAGCCTCGCCCGGCGATGGATTCTTTTACGCCCTGATCGAGAAGCGCCCCACTTGACCCGCCTCACGCCACCCGACAAGCCAGACGCGCCCGCGGCGCGCCGCCTGTCGGCTGGGCGTGCGCCCGAGCAGGCGTGTCTCATGCGCCGCAATGTGCTACTGGCCGTGGTGGCACTGTGGTTGCCGGCGCGCAGCTTCGCAAGCACCACCCCGGCGCTCACGTTTTTCGAGATCAACCGCGACGACGACGCGGTGGCGCTGAGCTACGCGGTCGACTTCGAACTCGCGCCCAACGTCGAAGATGCGCTCGGCAAGGGCATCGCGCTGCACTTCGTGGCCGAGGCACAGGTGTTTCGCAATCGCTGGTATTGGCGCGACCGGCGCATCGGTCAGGCGACGCGCAGCTGGCGCATCGTGTACCAACCTCTCACGTCGACCTACCGCGTCAGTTTCGGTGGCCTGAGCCGCAGCTACGCCAGCCGCGCGGAAGCACTCGCCGCCGTGCGGCGCAGCGTGCGCTGGCGCATCACCGAGCCCGGCCAGGTCGAACCCGGCAGTCGCCACTACCTCGAGTTCAGCTTTCGCTTGGACACGAGCCAGCTGCCCAGGCCGATCCAGATCGGCATCGAAGGTCAGGCCGACTGGTCGCTGCTCGTCGAGCGCGCCCAAGCGTTCGACTAGAGCATGAGAACTTTTCTGCTGCGCCTGCCGATCTTGGGCCTGCGGTGCTCGCCGTACCCAAGTACGGCTGCGCTCCTCGCCCCAACCTCGGCACGCTCGCGACGAAAATTTCTCACGCTCTCCAAACGCAGGCCAACATGATCAAAGCCACTCGTTGGGTCTGGATCGTCTCGCTGGTCGTCGTGACCGGCGCCACGCTCGTGCTCGCGTTCCTGCTGTCGTTCGCAACCAATTCGCCCGCACTCTACGAGCGCCATTACGTGTGGCTGTTCTGGTTGAACGTCACGGTGGCGGGTTTGCTGGCGCTGGTGATTCTGATCGCCTCGGCGCGCCTGGTCATTCGCCTGCGCCGGCGCAAGTTCGGCAGCCAGTTGCTGCTCAAACTCGCGGCCATCTTCGCCACCGTCGGCGTGATCCCGGGCGTGCTGATCTACACCGTGAGCTTTCAGTTCGTCTCGCGCAGCATCGAGAGTTGGTTCGACGTGCGCGTCGAAGGCGCGCTCGACGCCGGCCTGAACCTGGGCCGGGCGACGCTCGACGCGCGCATCAAGGAACTCGGCGAGCGCACGCGTGTCGCCGCGGAGCAGCTCGCCGAGTCGGGCGTGAACCCGCGCCCGCTCGCGCTCGAACGCCTGCGCGAACAGCTTGAAGCGAGTGATGTCGCCATCACCGGCCCGGCGGGCCAGACGCTCGTCGCCGCGGGCGGCTCGGCCACGTCGCTGCTGCCCGACCGCCCCTCGCCGACGATGCTGCGCCAGGCGCGCCTGACACGCGTGACGAGCCAACTCGAAGGCCTGGACGAAGACAACCCGGCTGCGACGCTCAGCGCGCTAGGGCGCGCACTCGCGCTGATTCCGGGCCGCGAATTCGGCCTCGGCGAACAAGAACGCTTTCTGCTCGTCACGCAAACATTGCCACGCGCCCTCGCCGCGAACGCGCTCGCGGTGCAGTCGGCGTACCGCGAATACCAGCAGCGCGCCTTGTCGCGCGACGGGCTGCGCCGCATGTACATCGGCACGCTGACGTTGGCGCTCGTGCTCGCCGTGTTCGCCGCGGTGTTGCTCGCCGCGCTGTTGGGGCATCAACTCGCGCGCCCACTGCTGCTGCTCGCCGAAGGCGTGCGCCAGGTCGCGCGCGGCGACTTGAGCGCAAAGCCCGTGTTCGCGTCGCGCGACGAACTTGGTGGCCTCACCCGATCGTTCGCCGAAATGACGCAGCAGCTCGCGGATGCTCGCGGCCTGGTGCACCGCAGCGTGGTCCAGGTCGAGGGCGCGCGCGCCGAGCTGCAAACGATTCTCGACAACCTCAGCACCGGCGTTGTCGTGTTCGACTCCAAAGGCCGCATCGACACCGTGAATCCCGGCGCGGCGCGCATCCTGCGTTTTCCCCTCGCCACCTACCGGCGCCAGCGTCTTGACGATGTGCCGGGCCTCGCGGAATTCGGCAAGGCCGTCGAGAAGCGATTCGAGCTGCACGCCGCCGGTGCGCCCGGCAGTGACCCCAATGCAGACCCCACCCATTGGCAAGACTCATTCGAACTCGCGACGCCTGGCTTGGGCGCGTCGAGCCATGCCGAGACCGCCGAACCCGGTGACGCCACCGAACGCAAGGGCATGACGCTGCTGGTGCGCGGAGCGCCGATGCCGCAAGGCGCGCGCCTGCTCGTGTTCGACGACATCACCGACGTCGTCTCGGCGCAGCGCAGCCTGGCGTGGAGCGAAGTCGCGCGGCGCCTCGCGCACGAGATCAAGAACCCGCTCACGCCGATTCAGCTGTCCGCCGAGCGGCTGCAACTCAAGCTCGAATCCAAACTCAGCGGCGCCGACCAGGCGATGCTGATCCGCTCCGTGAGCACCATCGTGAACCAGGTGCAGGCGATGAAGTCGCTCGTCAACGAGTTCCGCGACTACGCGCGCCTGCCCGCGGCGGTGCTGGTGCCGCTCGACCTGAACGCGCTGGTCAGTGAAGTGCTGGGCCTGTACTCCACCGCGCAAGACGCGGACCGGCTGCACACCGACCTCGACCCCGAGCTGCCGACTATCCTGGGTGACGGCACACAACTGCGCCAGGTCGTCCACAACCTCGTGCAAAACGCGCTCGACGCCGTGGCCGACCGCGGCGACGGCCGGGTGCGCGTCAACACCGAGACCATGCGCAACGAGCACGGCGCGCCGCGCTACGTGCGTTTGCAGGTCATCGACAATGGCCCCGGATTCCCTGAGAAAGTCTTGCAGCGCGCATTCGAGCCCTATGTCACGACCAAGAGCAGGGGCACGGGCCTGGGCCTGGCGGTCGTGAAAAAAATCGCCGACGAACACGGCGCCCGCGCACGCCTGTCCAACCTCGGGCAAACCGTTACCGGTTCCTCCGAGGCGGGCGCGGCGCATGGGGCGCAAGTTTCGTTATCATTTTCCAAACTCGCGCCGGGCGACCACCCGCCGGTTGACGCGGCAATTGCCGCGGCCGACCGGGCGCATTCAGAATCACGGCCACATGGCAACCATCCTGGTAGTTGACGACGAACTCGGCATCCGCGCTCTGCTCTCGGAGATCCTTGCCGACGAAGGCCACACGGTGGAAGTGGCGGAAAACGCCGCCGAGGCGCGCGCCTGCCGCCAGCGCCTGCGACCGGATCTGGTCCTGCTCGACATCTGGATGCCCGACGTCGACGGCATCACGTTGCTCAAGGAATGGGGCTCCGCCTCGCTGCTCACGATGCCCGTGATCATGATGAGCGGCCACGGCACCATCGACACGGCGGTCGAGGCCATCAAGTTCGGCGCGCTCGCGTTCCTGGAAAAGCCGGTCACGCTGCAAAAGCTGCTGCGCGCCGTGGAACAGGGCCTGTCCAAGCCCGGCCCGAGCCTGCCCGCCGCCGACCGTTCGGTTCAGGCCGTTCTCAGCAACAACAGCAGCGCGGCTTCGGTGCTGCTCAGCCCGGCCATGCTGCCGCTGACGCCGCTGCTGATCGGCCCGCAGTCCGAGCAGAGCTTCGACCTCGACCGGCCGCTGCGCGAAGCGCGCGATGCGTTCGAGAAAAGCTACTTCGAATTCCACCTCGCGCAAGAAAACGGCAGCATGACGCGCGTCGCCGAAAAGACCGGCCTCGAGCGCACCCACCTGTACCGCAAGCTCAAACAGCTCGGCGTGGACCTGAGCCGCAACAAGCGCACGAGCACGGTGTAGCGCCCGCGCGGCCTTGGGCGCGCGCCGCCATCGCAAGCAGCCGCCATCACCAGCCCCTCGGCTAGAATGCGCGGCTCACGGCGGCCAGGTAGCTCAGTTGGTAGAGCAGCGGACTGAAAATCCGCGTGTCGGTGGTTCGATTCCGCCCCTGGCCACCAGCAATGCAAGCCCTCGAATCTTTCCAGCGTCGAGGGCTTTTTCATGTCTGCTCGCTGCACCGCGCAGCCTGGGCGATGCAGACGAGTGACCAGTCGGCTCAATCCGCCTTGATGTTCGCCCGCTTCACGATCGCCTGATACTTGTCCGCCTCCGCCGCCACCATCGCAGTGAACTCCGCGGGCGAGTTCGCCGCGGGTTCGGCGGCGAGTTGTGCCATCACGTCGCCGAAGGCCTTGGTGTTCATCGCCGCGACAGCGGCGGCGTGTAGCTGCTCGATGACCGGGCGCGGCACTTGCGCCGGCGCGAACAGGCCGAACCAGGTGCTGATGTCGAAGTCGGACAAACCCTTGACTCCGGATTCGGCGAGCGACGCGATCTCGGGCATCGCTTTCGCGCGGCGCTGCGTCGTCACGCCCAGGGCCAGCAGGCGGCCGTCGCGCACGCGCGGTGCGGCCGAAGCGAGGTTGTCGAACATGAAGTGCACTTCGCCGCTCAGCAGCGCCAGTTGCGCGGGCGGCGCGCCGCGGTAGGGGATGTGCAGCGCGAAGGTCTCGGTTCGCATCTTGAACAGCTCGCCCGCCAGGTGGCCGGCACTGCCGTTGCCGCCCGAGCCGAACTGGAAGCGCCCGGGGCTGGCCTTCAGGTGCGCGACGAAGGCGGGCAGCGTCTGGATGCGGTTTCGCGCGGCGTACTCGGCCTCCAGCACCAACACGTTAGGCACATTGGCGAGCAAGGTGATGGGCGCGAAGTCGCGCGCCGCGTCGTACGGCATCTTCGGCTGGATCGCCGGGTTGATGGCGTGCGTGGCCACGGCGCCCATCAACAGCGCGTAGCCGTCGGGCGCCGCCTTGGCCACGGCGTCGGCGCCGATGTTGCCTCCAGCGCCGGTGCGGTTCTCGACGAGCACGGTGCCGAAGTGGCGCATGCCTTCGGCGAGCGCGCGCGCGGCGATGTCGAGCGGGCCGCCTGGGGGATACGGGACGATCAGGCGGATCGGTTTGGTGGGATAGGTCTGTGCGAATGCACGCGTGCTGGCGGCGAGCAGGGCGGTGAGGAGGACGAGGCGGCGGTGGGGCATTGTTGTTGCACGCGTCGCGTCCGATTCGAACGCGCTCATTGTGGGCGGCTTGCAAGCCTACACCCTCACCCCCACCCTCTCCCGAAGGGAGAGGGAGTGATGCGGCACCCCTACACTGCGCGCTGCCATGAACGAGCCGCGCTACGCCTGGGTTGTCGTGTGGGCCGCGTTCGTGAGCCTGGCGGTGATTTTCGGCGTGGCGTATTCGTTCGCGGCGTTCTTCGAATCGTTCAGCCACGCCTTCGACGCGCGCCGCGCCGATGTGTCGCTCGTGTTCGCGTTGTCGGGCGGCGTGTACTTCGTGCTCGGCGCGTTCGGCGGCATGTTATCGGACCGCTTCGGCCCGCGCGCCGTGTGTTGCAGCGGCATGGTGCTGATCGCTTTGGGCTTGCTGCTCAGCAGCACCGCGCAGTCGATGGCGACGATTTACGCGGCCTACGGCGTCGGCGTCGGTGTGGGCATCGCGCTCGTCTACACGCCGGCGATCGGCAGCGTGCCGCCCTGGTTCACGCTGCGCCGCGGTTTTGCGGCAGGCCTGGCGAGTGCCGGCATCGGCGCCGGCACCGTGGTCGTGCCGCTGCTCGCCGCGTGGGCCATCGCGCAGCTCGAATGGCGCGCTGCGTTGCGTGTGCTCGCGGCAGGCACGTTGGTGGTCGGCGTAGGCGCGGCTTGGCTGTTGCGGCGCGCACCGCAGTCGGCCGCAGCCGGTGGCGCGGCGCGCGGCCTGAGCCTGCGCGAGACGCTGCGCAGCCGCACCTTCTGGTGGTTTTACCTGGGAGTCGTGAGCGCCGCGCCGACGATGTTCATTCCCTTCGCCCATGTGTCGGCGGCCGCGCGCGACGCCGGCATCGACGACGCGCGCGCGGTTGGCCTGGTGGGCTTGATCGGCATCGGCAGCCTGGTCGGGCGCTTCGGGATCGGCGCGCTCGCTGACCGCATCGGGCGGGCCCGCACCCTCACTTTGATGCAGGCGTCGATGGCCTTGTCGTACCTGCTGTGGTGGGGCGCGCCGGGTTATTGGGCGTTCGCGCTGTTCGCGCTCTGGTTCGGCCTGAGCTACGGCGGCATCGTCTCGCTGCTGCCGGCGCTGTGCATGGACTTGTTCGGCGCGCGCGCGGTGTCGAGCATCATCGGCACGCTGTACAGCGGCGCGGCGCTCGGCAACTTGTTCGGCCCGGTGCTCGCCGGCGCGGTATTCGACTCGCGCGGCAACTACACCTGGGTGATCTTCACCTGTCTGTTCCTGTCGACCATCGGCACCACGGCTTCGGCTCGGCTGGCGGCGATGCGCACGCCGGTGTATTGAATCTGTCGCCTCGCGCGCGGGTTCGACGCGGCTCGGAGGCAAGCCCTAACAAGCCAAGCGATGCTGCTCCATGCGGATCACTTCACGCGCCTTGGCCACGGCGTAGAGCCGCGCCGCTTCGGGTGACGGCCAATGGTGGCCGCCGGCCAGCATTTCATCGCGGTAGGCCTCGCGCGGTCTGTCGACGTTGCCGCGCACCCGATTCACGACGACGGTGGCGACGAAACCGTCACCGCGCTGGCCGGCCACCGCACCCGCATAGATGCGGTAGTCGCCTTCGTTCGTCGTCGCAAATCGCATCTCGATCTCCTTGGCATGCACGCTCTCAAGCAAATGTGGCTTTGCCACTTTGCTTGAACCCCCACGGGGGGCGGGCCGGGCTGGCCCGGCCCTGGGGGCGCTCAGAACCGATGTGCCCATCTTCTGCCTGCGCGCCCGCGCCTTCCATCCCACAGGCGTGGGGGATCGGTCGCGCCGCAGTGAACGATGCCGCGAATCGGTGCCCTGGGTCGCACTGAACTCGTTTGCCCTTACGCGATTCGTGGAGCGCCTCGACCTCGCCTCGATCTCACCTCGACCTCGCCGCGAGGTCGATTCGGCGTCGCAGCGCTACCCGCCAGAAGTGCTGCCGCGAAACTGGATGAAAATACAGGTGCACAGCGCCACACTGAATCCGCCCACCCCATGCCCCCGTCAACCGCATTGGCCACGCCCGATGAGCCCGCCGTGGCGTCACGCGAAAAGCCATTTGCCGACCTGAACCCACAGCAGCGCGCCGCCGTTGAACACGGGCTGGCGCAGGGCGCTGCGCCGAGCACGCCGCTGCTCGTGATCGCCGGCGCGGGCAGCGGCAAGACAAAGACGCTGGCGTCGCGCGCCGCCGCCTTGGTGCTGGCCGGTGCCGACCCGCAGCGCCTGTTGCTGCTGACGTTTTCGCGCCGCGCGGCGCACGAGATGCAGCGCCGCGTCGGGCACGCGCTGCACCAGGCGCTGGGCTGGCGATCCACGCAGCGCGGACCCGAACTGGCCTGGGCCGGCACCTTCCACGCCATCGGCGCGCGCTTGCTGCGCGACTATGCCTCCCAGATCGGCCTGGCCACCGCCTTCACGATCCTCGACCGCGGCGACGCCGAAGACCTGATGAACCTGGCGCGCCAGGAGCTCGGCCTGGCCAAGACGCACAAGCGCTTTCCGCAGAAGGCCACCTGCATGGCGATCTACTCGCGCGCCGTGAACGCGCGCACCCCCCTGCGCCAGGTGCTGCTCGACTCCTACCCGTGGTGCGCCGATTGGCCCTGCGAGCTGGAAACCCTGTTCAGCGCCTACGTCGGCGCCAAACAGGCGCAGCAGGTGCTCGACTACGACGACCTGCTGCTTTACTGGTGGCAACTGATGCAGCACCCCGAACTGGCGCGCCACGCCGGCGCGCGCTTCGACCATGTGCTGGTCGACGAGTACCAGGACACGAACCGCCTGCAAGCCGCGATCCTGCTCGCGCTCAAGCCCGACGGCCGCGGCCTCACCGTGGTGGGCGACGACGCGCAGGCGATCTACGCGTTTCGCGCCGCCGACGTGCGCAACATCCTCGACTTTCCGAATGCCTTCGAACCCGCGGCGCGCGTGGTCACGCTGGAGCGCAACTACCGCTCGACGCAGACTATCCTGGCGGCGTCGAACGCGGTGATCGGGTTGGCCGCCGAGCGCTTCACGAAGGCGCTGTGGACCGACCTTCCATCCGACGAGCGCCCCAGCCTGGTGAGCGTGCAAGACGAAGCGCAGCAGGCGTCATGGGTGGCGGACCGCGTGCTGCACTACCGCGAATGCGCGCTGCCGCTGAAGAGCCAGGCGGTGCTGTTCCGCACCTCGCACCACAGCGCCACGCTCGAACTCGAGCTGACGCGCCGCAACATCCCCTTCGTCAAGTTCGGCGGCTTGAAGTTTCTCGAAGCCACGCATGTCAAGGACGTGCTCAGCGTGTTGCGCTGGGCCGAGAACCCACGCTGCCGACTTGCTGGCTTCCGCGTCGCGCAGCTCTTGCCCGGCATCGGGCCCGCGGCGGCGAGGCGCTTGCTGGACGAATTGGAAAAGGCCGATCACCCCGGCACGGCGCTGAAGTCGTTCGTGCCACCCTCGACGGCGAGCGCGGCGTGGCGTGGGCTGCTGGAGCTGCTGGCCCAGTTGCGCGCGCCGGGTGCCGTCTGGCCCGACGACTTGAGCGCCGTCCACCATTGGTACCGCCCGCACCTGGAGCGACTGCACGACGACGCCACGCTGCGGTGGCGCGACCTCGAGCAACTCGCGCAGATCGCGCGCGGTCACGCATCGCGCGAGCGCTTCCTGACCGAATTGACGCTGGACCCGCCCGAAGCGACCAGCGACGAATCAGGCCCGCCGCACCTCGACGAGGACTATTTGATTCTTTCGACGATCCACTCCGCCAAGGGCCAGGAGTGGAAAAGCGTGTTCGTGCTGAATGTCGTCGACGGCTGCATGCCCTCCGATCTGGCCACCGGCACGCAAAGCGAAATCGAAGAAGAACGGCGCCTGCTCTACGTGGCGATGACACGCGCCAAGCAGCACTTGCACCTGATGGTGCCGCAACGTTTTTACGTCACGCAGCAGGCGAAGTACGGCGACAGGCATCTGTACGCGACGCTGTCGCGCTTCATTCCGCCCGACGTGGCCGCTTCGTTTCAGGCGATCGGTCCGAGCGCGGATTCGATGCGCCCCGCCAAGCCCGCGGAACTGCCCGCGGAACCGATGATCGACATCGCAGCGCAGCTTCGGTCGGTCTGGAGCTGAGCGCCGCGAGGGCCCACCCCAGCCTTCGAATTCGAATTCGAATCACGCCAGGTCAGTGCAGCGCACGTGCGCCGTCAGAACTCTTCGGTATCGATTTCCGCCTGCGTCGCCGCGTTGTAGCGCGCGCCGAGCACGGTGTGCTGGTTGATCAGCTCATCCAGGCGCGCGATCGTGGGCTGCGGCAGCGTCACGCCGGCCGCGCCGACGTTCTCTTCCAGGTGCGCGGGATTCGTCGTGCCCGGAATCGGCACCACGTGTTCACCGCGCGCCAGCAGCCACGCGAGCGCGAGCTGTGCCAGCGTGCAGCCCGCCTCGCGTGCCAGCGGCTCCACGCCGCGCAACAGCTCCAGGTTGGCCGCGTAACGCGCCGGCTCGAAGCGCGGCATGCCGCGGCGAATGTCCTTCGCGTCGAAACCCGTCACGTCGCGCAATTGGCCCGTCAGGAAACCGCGCGCCACCGGGCTGAAAGCGACAAGCGCCGCGCCGATGTCGCGGCACGCGTCGAGCACGCCGATCTCGACGTTGCGGCTCCACAGCGAATACTCCGACTGCACGGCCGCGATCGGGTGCACCGCGTGGGCGCGGCGCAGCGTCGCCGCCGACACTTCCGACAAGCCCAGGCTCAGCACCTTGCCCCGTTCGACCAGGCGCGACATCTCGCCCACCGAGTCTTCGATCGGCACGCGCTTGTCCCAGCGGTGCAGGTAGTACAGGTCGATGCGGTCGGTTTGCAAGCGGCGCAGGCTGTCTTCGCAGTTGCGGCGGATCGCTTCCGGCCGGCCGTCGATCACGCGTTTCATGCCGTCGTTGAACATCACGCCGGCCATGCCGCCCTTGCTGGCCAGCGTGAACTTCGCACGGTGCGTGCCCAGCACCTTGCCGATCAGCGTTTCATTCGTGCCAAAGCCGTACAGCGCCGCGGTGTCGAACATCGTCACGCCGAGATCCAGCGCGCGCAGCAACAGGCGCTCGGCGGCCTCGGCCGGTGGCGGCGCGCCGTAGGCGTGGCTCAGGTTCATGCAGCCCAGGCTGATGGCGGAAATCTGAAAGGGTCCAAGCTGGCGCTGTTGCATGGGTCAGAGGTTTTGAGCTGGCATCGCGCGGGCGCGATTCATGAGGCGAGCAATCAGCCCCGGGACTTGAACTTGTTCAAGATGCGGTCGGCTTCGGGGCGCCAGTCGCTGTTCTTGGCGAATTGTTTGTCCGCCTTGTCGCCGAACAAGCCTGCGTCCGCTTGATCAGCGACCCAGGCCTGGCGCTGCGCGGTGCCTTGCGCGGACCAAGGTTCCAGGCCGACGTCTCGCACCGTGGCCGCGACTTCGAGCATTTCTTCGGCGCGGCGCCGGCCGTGCTGGATGGCGCGCTGAAAGAAATAGGCGCCTTGCTTTTCCCAGTCGATGCCGGGAAATGTTTCCTTCAACGACGCCAGCACCTGGTCTTCGACGCCATAGGCGCGCGCCGCGGTGAAGCTCTCAACCACCATCGCCTCCAAGCCCTTGATCATCACGCTGCGGCACATCTTCGTCGCCGACGCCACGCCGAGCTTGCGCGACACCGCTTTCGCGTCGAAGCCGAGCATCGTCAGCTTCGGCCGCAGTTCGCTCGCGCGCGTGCCGCCGAGCAGCAGCGGCACGCCGATGCGGTAAGGCGCAATCGACGTCATCACCGCGCCCTCGACGTAGACGCCGCCGGCGTCGTCGATGAAACCCGCGGCGCGCTTCTTCGCGTTCGGCGACGCCGAGTTCAGGTCGAGAAACCAGGCGCCGAACTTCACCGCCGGCGCGCAGGCCTGCGCCACCGCGACCGCCTGGTTTGCCGTGACGGCGCTGACGATCAGGTCGCAGTCGTCGGCCAGCGCTCGGTGCGAGTCGGCGAGTTTGACGCCGTGTTGCTTCGCGTGGGTGCGCATGGCATCGGCCGTCACAGCCGCGGCCGCACCCGCACTCGCACCTCCACTTGAAGCGGCGAGTTTCAGGTCGAACGCAGCGAGCTTGGCAACGCCGAGTTCATGCAGGTCTTCGGCCAGGATGCGCCCGACCTCGCCGTAGCCGACGAGGCCGATGCGCCATTGTTTGGGGTCAACGGGCAGCGCCACGATGTGGCTCAGTCGATGTACTTCAGGCCGGCTTTCTCAAGCGCCGGCCGCATGTTGTACATGTCCAGGCCGAGCACGCCGGCGGCGAGCTTGACACGCTTCTCGGCCTCGTTCGCTTCGCGAGCAGCCGCCGCCTCGGCCACCTGTTGGGCGATTGCCGCGGGAACGATCACGACGCCGTCGTCGTCCGCCACCACCCCGTCGCCCGGGTTCACCAGCGCCCCGGCGCAAACGACGGGAATGTTCACCGAACCGAGCGTCGCCTTGACGGTGCCCTTGGCGCTGATCGCCCGGCTCCAAACCGGGAACTGCATGGCGGTCAGGTCTTTCACGTCGCGGCAGCCGCCGTCGAGCACCAGGCCCTTGGCCCCGCGCGCGCGAAAACTCGTCGCGAGCAGGTCGCCGAAGAAGCCGTCGGTGTTCTCAGTCGTGCACGCGGCGACGACGATGTCTCCTTCACGGATCTGTTCGGCCGCCACATGCATCATCCAGTTGTCGCCCGGGTGCAGCAGCACCGTCACCGCGGTGCCGCAGGCGTGCGCGCCGGCGTAGATCGGGCGCAGGCAGGGCTGCATCAGGCCCACGCGCCCCATCGCCTCGTGCACCGTGGCCGAGCCGAACTGCGCGAGTTGCTTCGCGGCGCCGGCGTGGGCACGCACGATGTTGCGCTTCACGACGCCCAGTGAGTTCATGCTCATCCTTGCTTCCCCTTCGCCTTCAATGCCGCATCCAGCCTGGGAAACACGCGGCGCGCATTGCCTTCATAGACCTGATGCTTTTCACTCGCCGAGAGTTGCTTCGACGCCTCGATGTAGCGCTTGGTGTCGTCGTAGTGGTGGCCGGTTTCGGGGTCGATGCCGCGCACCGCGCCGATCATCTCGCTCGCGAACAGGATGTTCGCCACCGGGATCACCTTGGTCAGCAGGTCGATGCCCGGCTGGTGGTAGACGCAGGTGTCGAAAAAGACGTTGTTCAGCAAGTGTTCGCCCAGCAGCGGCTTCTTCAACTCTTGCGCCAGCCCGCGAAAGCGCCCCCAGTGGTAGGGCGCGGCGCCACCGCCATGCGGGACGATGAAGCGAAGCGTCGGAAAATCCTTGAACAGGTTGCCGCTCAGGAACTGCATGAACGCGGTTGTGTCGGCGTTCAGGTAGTGCGCGCCGGTCGTGTGGAAACACGCATTGCAGCTCGTGCTCACGTGCACCATCGCCGGAATGTCGTACTCGACCATCTTTTCGTAGATCGGGTACCAATGGCGGTCCGTCAGCGGCGGGCTGGTCCAGTGGCCACCGGAAGGGTCGGGGTTCAGGTTGATGCCGACGTTGCCGTACTGCTCAACGCACTTCACGAGTTCGGGGATGCAGCTCGCCGGGTCCACGCCGGGCGATTGCGGCAGCATCGCGGCGGGCGTGAAGTGCTCGGGGAACAGCATCGAGACGCGATAGCAAAGCTCATTGCATATCGCCGCCCAGGTGGCCGACACCTCGAAGTCGCCAATGTGGTGCGCCATGAAACTGGCGCGCGGGCTGAAGATCGTCAGGTCGGCGCCGCGCTCGCGCATCAGGCGCAATTGATTCGTCTCGATCGACTCGCGCAACTCGTCGTCTGAGATGCGCAGCTCGGCCACCGACGGGCGAGCCGCGGGGTTGGCAATGCCCTCGATCTGGCGGTTGCGCCAGGCCTCGAGCGCCTTGGGCGCCGTCGTGTAGTGGCCGTGGCAGTCGATGATCATTGGGATAAGCCCTAAGTCGCAGCGGCGCATTATCCTGGACTGCGTGGCGACTCCCGCGCATTTGCCGTGGTAAAAACAGCGTCGCCTTCGCCCGGCGGCGACGAGTCGCTCCCGGGATGCCGTCCGGACAGGCACATCACCGGTGAATCAAGATGCGCCACGTCAAGAATAGAAACTGCAGGCCGCGGTCGGGTCTTGTGTTGCGCCCGGCTATTGCGGGCCTGCTGATCCTGGCTGCTGCGCCGGCGCGTGCCGCGGGCGGTGAGTCGCCCGCCCTGTTCGGCATCCCCGTCGACTTCATCCTGTTCGCGCTCACGCTGCTCGGCGTGGCGCTGTTCCACCACCACACGCTGCGCGTGGCGCTGATCGGCCTGGCGACGATCACGCTGTACAAGCTGGCGTTCACCGGCTTCAAGACCGGCGACGGCGTCGCGGGGCTGGCGGGTCACCTTGCGCACGAGTGGGTCATCCTGAGCAACCTGCTGTGCCTGCTGGTCGGCTTCGCGCTGCTGTCCAAGCACTTCGAGGACAGCCGGGTTCCGGCGGTGCTGCCGAAGTACCTGCCCGGGGAAGCGAAAGGCGCGTTCGTGCTGCTCGCGATGGTGTTCGTGCTGTCCTCGTTTCTCGACAACATCGCCGCGGCGCTGAACGGCGGCGCGATGGCGCACACCGTGTTTCGCGGCAAGGTGCACATCGGTTATCTGGCGGCGATCGTCGCCGCGTCGAACGCCGGCGGTTCGGGCAGCGTGGTAGGCGACACCACGACAACGATGATGTGGATCGACGGCGTCAGCCCGGTCGACGTGTTCCACGCCTATGTCGCCGCCGTGGTGGCGCTGGTCGTGTGCGGCATTCCGGCGGCGCTGCAGCAGAACAAGCACTCGCCGTTGATGGCGTACGAGCCGGGCGGCGTGCCGGTGGACTGGGTGCGCGTGGGCATCGTCGGCTTCATCCTGGTCTCGGCAATTTCCACCAACGTCTATGTGAACGTCCTGCACAACGACATTGCCGACCGCTTTCCCTTCATCGGCGTCGCCGTGGTGCTGGCGATCCTGGTTTCGACACCGTTGCGCAAACCCGATTGGAGCCTGTTGCCCGGCGCGACCAAGGGCACGATTTTTCTGCTGGCGCTGGTGACCTGCGCGTCGATGATGCCGGTGGAAAAGCTGCCGGTCGCGTCGTGGCAGACGGCGTTCGGCCTGGGCTTCATCTCCGCCGTGTTCGACAACATCCCGCTCACCGCGCTGGCGCTCAAGCAGAGCGGTTACGACTGGGGCATGCTCGCTTACACGGTGGGCTTCGGCGGTTCGATGATCTGGTTCGGCTCTTCTGCCGGTGTCGCGCTGTCCAACATGTACCCGGATGCGAAGAACGTCGGCCGTTGGCTCTACCATGGCTGGCATGTCACGTTGGCCTACGTGATCGGTTTCGTCGTGCTGCTGGCAGTGATGGGCTGGCAGCCGACGCCGAAGCGCGGCGACGCACCGCTTGCCCCGCCGGCGGTGCAGCAGCCGGCCCAGGCGCTGCCACGCTGAACGCGGCAGGATCGCAGGCCGCTCAGAACGCCCACGCGCGCAACCCGAAAGGAAGGTGACTTTTCCATGGAGTGGCTGTCGGATCCGCAGGCCTGGATTGCACTCTTCACCCTCACGGCGCTGGAAATCGTTCTCGGCGTCGACAACATCATCTTCATCTCGATCCTCGTCGGCCGCCTGCCCGAGGCGCAGCGCGCGCGCGCGCGCAGGCTCGGGCTGGCGTTCGCGATGTTCACGCGCATCGGGCTGCTGCTCTCGCTGGCCTGGGTGATGACGCTCACCGCGCCGCTGTTCTCCATGATCGGCAAGGAGATCTCGGGGCGCGATCTGATCCTCATTGGCGGCGGCCTGTTCCTGTTGTGGAAGAGCGTTCACGAAATCCACAATTCGCTCGAAGGCGAAGAGGAAGAACACACGGCGAGCGCCGTGCGCGCGGGCTTTGCTTCGGTGATCGTGCAGATCGCCATCATCGACATCGTGTTCTCGCTCGACTCGGTGATCACCGCGGTGGGCATGGTCGAACAGGTCCAGATCATGGTGATTGCCATCGTTGCCGCGGTGGGCGTCATGATGTTCGCGGCCGGGCCGATCGGCGAGTTCGTCGACCGCCACCCCACCGTGAAGATGCTCGCGCTGAGTTTTTTGATCCTCGTGGGCATGGCGCTGATTGGCGAAGGTTGGGACTTGCACATTCCCAAGGGCTACATCTACTTTGCGATGGCGTTCTCGGTCGCGGTCGAGATGCTCAACATCCGCATGCGGGCGCGGCGCCAGGACGCCATCCGGCTGCGCAAGCACACCCCCGATTGAATCCGCGGCGCCAAATCGACCACCGTTTCGCACAACAAGAGAAGGAGACCCCATGGAAGCGATGCAATGGCTGACGTTGATCGTGTTCGGCCTGACGATCCTGGCCGTCATCACGAACGTCATCGACAGCACGCTCGCCGCCCTGCTCGGCGTCGGGCTCATGTGCTGGCTGGGCATCATGACCGAGACCGATGCGTTCAAGTACGTCGACTGGAACGTGATGGCGATCCTGGTCGGCATCTGGATCATCGCCGGCTACTTCGGCAAGACCGGCGTGCCGAGCTGGCTGTCGATTCAGGCGCTCAAGCTCTCGGGTGGCCGGCCGGGGCTGCTCGTCATCATCCTGACGTTCCTGGCGGGCTTCATCTCGATGTTCGTCGACAACGTCGTGACGATCCTCATGATGGCGCCCGTGGCGCTGCCGCTGACGCGAGCGCTCAAGCTTCCGTCGATACCGGTCATCCTGATGATCGGCTTCGGCGCGAATTTCATGGGCACCGCGCTCATCATCGGCGACCTGCCGCCGCAGATGTTGCACAGCGTCGCCGGCGCCGAATTCTTCGACTTCATCTGGCACAAGGGCCGTCCGTCGTCGTTTCCGATCCTGATGCTGACGTTCCTGATCACGCTGGGCGCGATGTGGTTCTACGGTTTCCGCGGCCACAAGCGCGTGACCGATCTGAACAGTCTGGGCATCGAGGCGAAGATCGAGAACCCGCTGTTCGCCAGCGTGGTCGTGGTCTGGTTCCTGGGCACGGTGGTTGCGATGTCGATGCGCGAGCACATCGGCGTGCAACTCGGTTTCATCGCCATGACCGGCGCGGTTTCCCTGGTGCTGGTGTTGGGCATGCTGGGCGAGCGCGTCAAGGCGGCGAACTTCGAAGAATGCATGAAGGAGCTCGACTGGCGCGCGATCTTTTTCTACATCGCGCTGTTCGCGCTGGTGGGCGGGCTGGAGAAGAGCCACATCCTGGACAAGCTCGCCGCCGGCCTGAAGCCGATCTTCCTGGAGAACTACGCGCTCGGCGCGACGCTGCTCTACTGGGTCACGGTGCCCATCGTCGGCCTGGTCGAGCACGACGCTTACATCCTCACTTTCCTCTACACCATCAAGGATCTGGGGGCGAGCGGCATCGAACCGTGGCCGCTGTACTGGATGCTGCTGTGGTCCGGCACGTTGGGCAGCAACCTCACCGTGGCCGGTGCGCCGGCGCTTTATGTCGCGCTGACGCTCGGCGAGAAGGAGGAAGGACGCAAAGTCTCGTTGCGCGAGTTCCTCGCCTGGAGCGTGCCGTTCACGCTGGTGTGCTCTATCGTCTGCTACGTGCTGGGCATGCTGATCTGGGTGCTGCCCCACACGAACTGAGGTAATTGACCATGTACATCAACATCCTGATTCCCACCGACGGCTCGGCGCTGTCGCGCAAAGCCGCACAGAACGCCGTGAAGCTGGCCAAGGCGGTGGGTGCGAAGGTCACGGCGTTTTACGCAGCCCCGCCGTCCACACCCATCGAATACAAAGGCATTTTCCCGGCGCACTATGTCGCGCCGCTCAAGCACGCCCGCTTGATCGAAAAGGCCGCTGCGGAACACCTCGGCTTCATCGAAAAGATTGCGCAGGACGCCGGCGTGGCCTGCAAGAGCGTGCAGGTGACGAGCGACTTCCCGGCCGATGCGATCGTCGCGGCAGCGCAGCGCAACAAGTGCGATCTGATCTTCATGGCCTCGCACGGACACGGCGGCCTGACCGGACTGCTGCTGGGCAGCCAGACGCAGAAGGTGATGCTGCAGTCCAAGGTCCCGGTGTTGCTCGATCGCTGATACGCCGCTCGGGCGCGCGCCGCTCAAGGCGGGGCGGCTCGGCGCCGCGCAAGGTCCCGGGCAGCCAGCGACTTGCCGAGCCACACCACACCCAGAGCCGCGAAGGCCGGCGCGGCCGGGTGCAGAAACACCGAGTCGGTGCCGATCCAGCGCTGCAGTGCAGGGTCCGCGAGTCCCATCACGCCGGCCACCCAGCCGATCAGCGCCGCGCCGAGCGTGACGATGATGGGATAGCGCGACACCATCTTCAGCAGCAAGCTGCTCGCGAAAACCACCAGCGGAATCGAGACTGCCAGGCCGACGATGATCAGGCTCATGCTGTTCTTGGCCGCGGCGGCGACGACGACGACATTGTCCAGGCTCATCGTCAAGTCGGTCAGCACGATGAGCTTGATCGCCGCGGTGAAGCGCGAGCTCGGCGGCGCCGGCGTCTGCGCGCCCTGGGCCGCCGGCTCCGGCAGCAGCAATTGAATCGCGATCCACAGCAACACGACCGCGCCGATCAGCCTCATGTAAGGCAGGCGCAGCAGTTCCAGCGCGGCAATCGTGAGCGCGATGCGCAATCCGATCGAAACGCCGCAGCCCCAGGCCAACCCGCGCATGCGCCGATCCGCCGGCAGGCGCCGCGAAATCAGCGCGATCGCGACGGCATTGTCGACCGACAGCATGCAGTTCAGGCCAATGACCTGCAGCAGCGCTGCCCCGTACTCGGGTGTGGAAAAACTCATCGCGCTCTCCGGTCCGATTCGCGGGTTCGTGCCGCGTCTGCCCAGCGATGGCGCGCGCCGCGTGCCCCGTGATCGAGGGTTGCGAGCGTGGCGCCTCCGTCCGGGTCAACGCCTGTGAGTATCCCGTAGCCTGTGGCTCCGAATTCAAGCAACGCGGCAACCACCTCCCCCGTGCCTGCGGGGAGTTGCAGCGCCTCGAGTTCTGCCACGATGCAGCCCAAGTGCAAGGCCGGCGTCGCGCCGTGGCCCGTGCGCGTGGGAGCACACCGTGGACAAGAACTGGTACCTCGAGACCGTGAGCGCCGATGGTTCGCGCGTCAGCTACGACGTGGACGCGCTGCCGTTCACGGTGGGGCGCGACGCCGCGAACGACCTCGCGGTGCAGGCGATGGGCCTGAGCCGGCGCCACGCGCAGATCGCCCGCGATTCGGATGGATGGCTGACCGTCACCGACCTGGGCAGCATGAACGGCACCTTCGTGAACCGCTCGCGCATCGGCGGCTCGTGCCGGCTCAACCAGAACGACGTGATCCACTTCGGCAACGCCGAGTTCCGCCTCGGCGTCAAAGTGGCCAGCGAGCCCGCGGCGTTCGACTGCGAGCGAACGATGCTCGTGCCGGCGGGCAAGACGCTGAGCGAGCATTTCGTGCCGCAGGAGCGCCAGTTCAAGGAGCTGCTCGGCGGCATGGGCATTTCGGCGGCGGTACAGCCCATCGTCGACGCCCGCAGCGGCGACATTTTCGCGTACGAGCTGCTCGGGCGCGGCACGCACGCCGAGCTGCCGCGGTCACCGATCCACCTGTTCAACCTGGCGGGCCTGCTCGACTGCGAAGCGCGCCTGAGCCAGGCGTTTCGCGAACACGGCATCCGCGCACTCGGGGCGCGCTTTGCCGGCACCACGCTGTTCGTCAACACGCACCCGAAAGAGACCTTCGAAGAGAGTTTTCTCGACGCGCTGACGCTGCTATGCGACGACCCGACTGCGCCGAAGCTGGTGATCGAGGTTCACGAAACCGCCGTGATGGAAGTGCAGCGCATGCGCGAGCTAGCGGCGCGCCTGAACGAGATTGGCGTGCGCTTCGCCTATGACGACTTCGGCGCCGGCCAGGCACGCCTGAACGAACTGGGCGACGTGCCGGCGCACTTCGTCAAGTTCGACATGGGGCTGATCCGCGGCATCCACACCGCGAGCGAACGCAAGCGCCGCGTCGTCGGCGACCTGGTGCGCCTGGTGCTCGACCTCGGCTCGGTCGCGCTCGCCGAAGGCGTGGAGTGCGA
>JANOLA010000142.1:0-6951 GCA_031419535.1 Burkholderiales bacterium
AAAAGCCCAGTTGCATGCAGCGCGCGCGGCCGTCGCGAGGCTGGCTGTTGATCGCCATGTTGCCGGTGTGGCAGTTCTTGTAGCCGAGCTTCTGCGCGCCGGCGTACATCACCTTGAAGTTGTTGTTGCCCGGCAGCCCGGGGATGCCGTTGGTGCGCGTCACGCCCATCTTGTCTTCGGCGCGCGCGTACCAGGGCTCCATGTCTTTCAGCGTGATCGGCCAGTCCATCAGGCTCGCGCCCTTGATGTCGCCATAGTGCGTCTTGACGCGGAACTCGTGTTCCTGGAAGCGCAGCGACGCGCCCGCCCAGTGCGTGGTGGAGCCGCCCACCGTCTTGCAAATCCACGCCGGCAACCCGGCGAAGTCTTTCGCGACGCGCCAGGTGCCGGAGGTGGTGCGGCCGTCGAGCCAGGCGAGCTGGCCGAACGACTTCCACTCGTCGTTGATGAAGCTGGCGGGCGACTGCATCGCGCCGGCCTCTAACACGACGACTTTGATGCCCTTCTGGCAAAGCTCGTTGGCAAGCGTTCCTCCGCCTGCGCCTGAGCCGATGACGACGACGACGGAGTCGTCGGTTTGAGCGAATTTGGCCATGGTGTGTCTCCGGAATGTCTGGTCTTGGCTCCGTCGCCCCTTGGGGAGAGCGGGTCTTGCTCCCTCTCCCTTCGGGAGAGGGTGGGGTGAGGGGAATCAGCCCATGTAGGGCTTGGGGCTCGCCGACGCCGACGGCGCCGGCAGCCACTTCAAATCTTGAAAGCCGCGCGTGATGTAGCCGCCCTTTTCCCACGCCGAGCCGGGGTAGCCGAAGGTGGCGAAGGCCATATCGTTGTTATAGAGCGAAGTGATCGCCTGGCCGCGCACGGCGCTGAAAAGCGGGCTGCCTTCCATCTGCTTGACGGTCTGTTTGCGCAGCGCCACGTCGGCACCCGCGAAGTTGCCGTTGCCACCCTGGTTCAGCGTGGCGATGCCGTCGCGCACCATGCGCGCGCTATCAGCCCCGCCGCTGGCCATGGCGTCGATGTCCTTGGCGAGCAACGCGTACACCGCGTCCGACAACTTGGCGTGCGGGAACATCGCGCGCCCCATCGCCATGAGGGTCTCGCCCTCGGCCTTGCTGAGCGTCTTCAGCTCCACCGCCCAGACCGGCGAGGGCGCGAGCGCGGCGAGCGGGCTGCCCACCGCGATGGTGCCCATCAGGATGCCCGAGCCCTTGAGGAACTCGCGCCGCGCCAGGGGAATGTCGAGCTTGGGGACTTCGCCGCTCGCTTCGCCGCCGCAGGCCTCGAGCGCGGCGTCGATGTTGACGGTGCTGGAAATGGGAATCACGCGCATTTCTGTCTCCTCGGTTGAAGCCATTCGCGGCAGCTTTTGAGGGCATGCCCGTCGAACGACCGGAGCAGTATTGCACTTCGAAATGCGCTGCGGTGATACGCGGCTACCAACGCGGGTTTTCCACTATGGCGGTGTGAGCTGCGGCAAGTCGAAGCCGCGATCGTCGCGGCGCTTGTCGCTCAGGGGGTCCGCCCTGGCGGCGCCTTCGATTCTTCCATTCGGGCACGAAGCCAGGCGACAAACCGCTCGCGGACTTCGGGCCGGCTCAAAGACTGGATGTGCCCGGCGTTCGGAACGATCCACATTTCCTTGGGCTGCCGCGCCGCTTCGAAAAGCGCTTCGCTGTGGTGGGGTGGAACGACGATATCCCGGTCGCCGTGAATGAACAGCAGCGGAATCGGCGCGACCTTCGGCGCCGCGTCGATCGGGCGAAACTCGCCGCTGACCGCGAAGCCCAGTGGCCACGAAAGGGTCCAGGTGAACCAGAAGGCTCGGAGCTTCTCGCGAAAGATGTCGCGGTAGCCGACGAAGGCGCTGTCGATGACAGCGCCACGAATCTGCGCGCGGTGCGCCGAGTGCGCCACGTAGTGCAGCCCGAGCGCGCCGCCCAGGCTCTGGGCGAACACGACGATGCGGTCCGGGTCGATGTCGGTACGCGCCAGCAGGTGGCGCATCGCGCTGTCGATGTCTTCCTGGGCCGCCTCGATCGACGGCCGACCTTGCGACGCACCGTAGCCGCGGTAGTCGAGCAGCAGCACGTTGAAGCCTTGTGGCGGCAGCCATTGCACCGCGCCGAGGTGCGTACTGATGTTTTCGGCATTGCCGTGAAGGAAGAGCAGGGTTCCGATCGCTTTCCCCTGCACCGGCAGGTACCAGGCGCTCACGCTGGACCCGTCGCCGCTGCGAATTCGCACGTCCTCGAAGTCGAGTCCGATATCGGCTGGCGTTCGGACCCAAGCCTGCATCGGCTGGAAGAAGACCCCGGTGCAGCCGCAAAGCAGCGTAGCGGCGAGAACGGTGCGCACCGTGCGAAGCATTGGACGAACCGTTAGAAGTAGCGATCGATGTAAATGACGGCGCAACGCCGAATCTCGTCGCGGTCGCGGCGCCACGACGTTTCGAGGCGCACGGCGAGATCGCGCGCGAACGTGACGCGCTGATCGAGTTTCGCTTCGATCGTCGTGTGGCGCTCCCCCGCGAAGAAGCGCAGGCCGCGCCCCTGGGCGTAAACCCGCCAACGCGGCGATGCATCGACGATCATTCCGGCGCTGCTTCCCGCGCCCATGGCGTGCTTGCGTTTCAGGGACCCCGACGCGAGGAAGGCACCCTCGGCGAGCACGTAGCCCAGCACCCGCTTGCCGAATTCGCGCGTCACGCCCGCCCCACCGTCGAGGCTGGCGACCAGCGGACGTGTGCCGTCCGGTCGGTCGATCCGGGTCATGCCTAGATTGACCCGCCACGAGCGCGGTGTCAGCAGTTCATCTCGCGGTGCCAGCGAAACCACGTCGATCAGATTCAGCGTCTCGAGCCGGAGATTGGCGGATTGGGCGTCGCGGCGCACGATCAAATTCGTGAACTCGAGCTGTGCGCCGCGGATGTAACCGTCTTCGGGGTCGAGCAGATCGTGATACGCCGGGCGCAGGCGCAACTCCTGGAACGCCCGGTGCTGGCGAATTCCGACCCCGAGCCCGACGCGGCTCGATCGATGTCCATGTTCGTGGCGCAGCGTCGGTGCCGCGACTTCGGGAACGTCTGGCGCTTCGACCTTGCTGCGCGCGCCGAGCAAGGCGCGCAGCCGAGGTGCACTGTCGCGATTCGAAACATCGCCGCGCAGACGCCTGTACTCGAGATATTCGAATGCAAGCTCGGTCACCTGGGCGCGGTCGGCGTTCGACAGCCCTTGCAGGCGTGGATCGTCCGGCGGGAATTCGCCTTGCGCCAGGCGTCGCGCGAGATCGACAGCGTGAGCGGAGAGCAGTTCCTGCCGATGCCGCAGCACCGTGCTGCGCGCGGGGCGATACACCACGCTTCGAACCAGGCCCGCGCGATCGGCGACGGCTCGCACCGTATCGCCGGGAATCGCCCAGAGCGGAAAGTCGTCGGTGAGCCGAAGTCCTGGCCGGGCCGCGTCGAGCAGCGACAGCAGGTGGTAGGAGCAGTTTTCGTCGAGGAAAAAGTAGTCGAAGCGGGTCGGCCCGAGCTCCCACGCGTGCATCAGTAGCCGTTCGATTTCGGCCGCCGACAGGTTCAGTTCGTACTCCCACATGTCGCGGTTCTCGAGGTCGTTGTATTCCTCGACCTTGGCGTAGTACGGCGACAGACTGAAGTTTCCAGGGTAGCCGCCGAACAAGCCCCGGATCGCGAAGACCAGGCCGTTGGTTTCGTCGGTGCCCGCCGCATAGTTGATCGCGTGCGCGAGCAGCCGCGAGCCGGCGCGTTGGCCCCGGCCGTCGATGCGCAGGAACGTGTGGCCGTACATCGAGGCCGGGTTGTTCAAGTACGCGGCTGGAAAGACGAGCGCCGCGGATTCAGGGTCGAGGTCGGCGCGCCATTCGCGGAAACGCCTGCACGCCTGCTCCGGGAGCCGCGTCGCGTCAAAGGCAAGCTCCTTCTTCAGCCAGTGGTAGCGTGCGACGAAGCGGCACTGGGGGTTTTGCTGTTTGTCGCTCTCGACAGCGTCGGAAAAAAACGCGCCGAGCGTGGCCTCGAGTTCGACTTGCGGATTCGTCGCGCCGTCCGGTGCGTTGAAAAAGTCGGTGCTGTCGGCAAGACTGCGCTGTCCTAAGACGCGAAAGCGCGGCTGATAGTGCAGGAGAGTGGACCACTCCTCGCGTTGTGCCAGGCGCTCTGCCCTGGACGCGGCAATCAGCTCGTCGAGATACGGATCGGCCCGCGGCGCCGCCGCGATTGCAGCACTCGCAAGCAGGCACAGGGCCACCGCGCAGGACCGGCAAGCCGCGAGCATCTTGCGGGCGGACAAAAAAACACCCAGCGGCAAGACACTGGGTGTGCGTGACGCCGGACGGCGCTGGCGATCAGATCGCGGCTGTGTAGGCGGCAAGCGTCGGGTCGGCGGCGAGAACGGAGCGCAAGCCGTTCACGATGTCTTGGGCGGAAACCATGTCAGCGGCGTAAATGCGATCGAAGTTGTCCTTGGCGACACGGAAGAAATGTCCTTTGTGCGCTTCCTTCACGCCGATCAGCTGGGCCAGCGAGTCGAGCGACTCGCCGCTGCCGCGCGACATGTCGCGCGCCAGGCGCTCCTTGTTGCCATCGATGAACATCGCGGTCTTCCAGTTCGAGCGCACCGTGCCGTCGGCGGTGCAGCCGGACGTTCCGGTGGTGATTCCGAAGGTCTGATTGCCCGAGGTCCCGTTGGTTGTCGCCGCGAAGATTTGCGGCGCGACGCCGCTTTGGCCGTCGAACATCTTCGCCCCCCAGCCGCACGAACCGATGTTGTTCTCACCGGCGGCGAAGGCCACCGAGGACAGAGTGGCGAGTGCACCGACGATCGCTGCCTGTTTGAAGTTCATTCCCGATCTCCTAGTGGTGAATGGATGCAGGGCGGCGAGTCGCTGCCCTGCATCCATTCTATATTCACAGAATTCGCAGAGGCGACTGAGGAGCAGAGTAGCCGTTTCCACCGGGTGCGTTCAACGCGGCACTTCTTCGCCCGCTTCGACCTGCAGTTCCGCCAGCGTAGGCTCTGGCGCGGCCGAAGGCGCCTCGCTGATGCGCGCTGCCGGCGCCATCGTCGTGCCGAGGATCGCCCCATAACTCACCGCATTCGCCAGCACATGCTTCACATAGTCGCGCGTCTCGTCGATCGGGATCGTCTCGGTCCATGCGGCGAGGTCTTCGATGCCGGCCTTGTTCCAGCGCTTCGGCCGCGACGGGCCGGCGTTGTAGGCGGCCGCGGCGTGGGCGTGCGAGCCGCCGAAATCGGTGAGCACCAGTTTCAAGTAGCGCGCGCCGATGCGCACGTTGATCGCTGGGTCGAGGATGCGGCCGCGGTCGTACGGAATGCGGTAGCGGCCCGCGACCCAGCGCGCGGTGAGCGGCATCAGTTGCATCAGGCCGGCGGCACCGGCCACCGAACGCGCGCCGACGCTGAAGCGCGACTCCTGGCGAATCACCGCGTAAACGCGCGCGGCATCGATGTCGGCTTCGCGCGCGGCGGCGTCGATCTGTTCGCGGAACGGCGTGGGAAAGCGCTGCGCCAGGTCGATCTCGCTGCCGGTGCGCTCGCTCGTGCTCATGCACAGGTTCCAGGCCTGGGCGTCGCAGGCGAGTTGCGCTGCGGCCCGCAGTTCGCGGTCGTTCATGCCCTGCACGGTGTGGCTCCACTCGGCATGGCCTTCTTCGCGCAGCCGCAACTCGATCAGCGCCAGGCCGCGTTGCAGACCCGGCAGTTGCCGAGCCGCGGCACGATCGGCGTCGCTCAGTGGCGGCGCTGGCTTGGGCAATTGCGGCTCGCGCCCCAGCTCGCGAGCGGCCAGGCCGCCGTGGTAGTCGAGCTGCGTGGCGATGTTTTCGAACAACTGGCGCGCGGCGCGGCGCTCCATGAAACCCGAGATCCCGGGCGCGGCCAATGCTTGCATGGCGCGTGCCTTCCAATACGTCCAGGTCGGCTCGGCGCGTTGCCGCGGGCTCATCGCATCGACCGCGTCGACGATCATCCGCCAGCGCCCCGCTTCGCCTTGCGCGCGCAGCGCCGTGCGCACCTGCCACGCCAAGGTGTCGGGCGTGGCCTCGACGCGCCCCGGCGCCGCGGCGGCCGCCGCGCGCCGGTACCAATCGAACGCCTGCGGGCGCTGGCCGATCGCTCCGGCCTTCGCCACCACCGCCCAGGCAGCAGCGTTGGCGTGCGGCGGCAGCGCCGTGGTCCGCGCATCGGCCAGCGCGGCGGCGGCGGCGGGGGCGTTGCGTGCTGCGAGGCGCGTCACCGCCAGTGCCGTCAGTTCGGCGTCGTCGGGTGTGGGCTTCGGAATGCGCCGCGACAGGTAGCGCTGCGGCTGCAGGAACGCCTGGTGCACGGTGTCCATCTTCACGCTGCCGAGCAGCCCGATCGCGTGCTGCGCGACGAAGCGTCGCCCCTGTTCCGCCGCCAGGCGCGAACGCGCCCAGACATCGTCGCGCGTGAAGCGACCGGCGTGGTACAGCGTGGCCGCGAGCAGCGCGCAGCCATGGTCGGCTTCGCGCTGCGCGAACCAGCGCTCGCGAGCCGCGGCGGCAACGTCCTGGCCCGCCTCGTGGCGCTGCAGCAGCGCATAACACGCGACTTCGCGGTCGCGCGCGCTGTCGCGGCCCAGGCTGCGTTCCGGGTCGCGCGCTTGATCCGGGTCCACGTTGGCGTCGGTGTCGGTGTCGGTGTCGGCGGCGGTGCGCGGGTCGCGGCCGCCGCTGTCAGCACGGGCGCTGTCACGGACTGAATCGCGATCACCGTGACGCACCCGATCGGCTAACGCGCCGGAATCACGCTCGTCGTCGACCGTGTCCACGGAACGCAGGCGCGGCAGTTCAGTGCGAAGCACCTCCATGTCGCCGTGTTTGCCGCGCTCGACGATCCAGTCCTTGCGCTGTCGCTCTTCAACCGCGGTGCCGGGCCAGCGCGAATA